>JAURFU010000053.1 GCA_030834165.1 Verrucomicrobiota bacterium | reverse complement strand
CTTCGAGGGCGTCGATGAGTTCCATCACCTGCTTGGCCACGGCGGCGTCGCCGACGGGGACCGGGATGCTGGAGATGTAAGACAGTTCGGCGGACTCCGGCTTGATGGACCTCTCCTGCAGGGCCTTGGAGATGGCGTCGAAGGCCGAGATCGGGGAGAGCACCTCGAAGTGGTCGCCGTTGTTGATGACGTCTTCGGCGCCGGCCTCGAGGACGAGCTCCATCAGGGCGTCTTCGCCGACCTGGGAGGCGCCGATGAGGAACTGGCCGCGCTTCTGGAAGCTGTGGGACACGGCGCCGGTCTGGGCCATGTTGCCGCCGTTGTCATTGAAGGCCTGGCGGACTTCGGCCGCGGCGCGGTTCTTATTGTCGGTGGTGACTTCGACGATCAGGCCGACGCCGCCGGGGGCGTAGCCTTCGTAGACGATCTCTTCGTAGGTGACGCCGGGGATCTCGCCGGTGCCCTTCTGGACGGCGCGCTTGATGTTGTCCGACGGCATGTTGGCCGCGCGGGCCTTGTCCATCAGCGTGCGCAGGCGCGCGTTGGACTCGGGGTTGCCGCCGCCGGCGCGCGCCGCGAGGGTGATTTCCTTCGCGAGGACGGAGAAGATCTTGCCGCGCTTGGCGTCGATGACGGCCTTGTGCCGCTTCGTCGTGTGCCACTTGCTATGACCGGACATGATGGGATGGGGGTTGGAAAATCAGCCTTTGACCTTCTTCGGCGCGGGCGCGATCACCTCGACGTCCGGTTCGTCCTTGGTAAGCCAGGTCTGGAGCATCGTCAACAGGTTCTGGATCGTCATGTAGAGCGTGAGGGCCGAGGCCATCGGGTAGCAGATGACGGGGAACAGCAGCGTCATCATCAGGAAGATCGTCTTCTGGGAACCGTCGCCGGAAGGCTGCGGGCTCATGCGCATCGAGAGCCACATGGTGACGCCCATGAGGACGGGGAGCAGGTTCACGGGGAAGCCGCCGAGATGGAAGACGGTGTCCGGGGCCGAGAGGTCGGCGATCCAGAGGAACGAATGCAGGCGCAGCTCGACGGTGGTCTGGAACGCGGTGTAGAGGCCGAAGAAGATCGGCATCTGGATGAGGATCGGGAGGCAGCCGGCGAACGGGTTGATCTTGTTCTCGGTGTAGAGCTTCATGAGCTCCTTCTGCATCTTCTCGGGGTTGTCCTTGTGCTTCTCGCGGATGTCCTGCATCGGCTTCGCGAACTTCTGCATCTTCTTCGCGGCCTTCATCTGGATCGAGGTGAGCGGCCAGGTGATGACCTTGATGAGGCAGGTCAGGGCCACGATCGCCCAGCCCCAGGACCAGGCGCCGCTCCACGCGAGCAGCCAGTGCACGCCGCCAAGGACGGCGAGGAGCAGCTTGCAGACGGCGCCGAAGGAGATGAAGCCGAGGAGCTTCGAGAACTGCAGCACGGCGACCTGGCCGTCGGGCAGCGCGGCGATGCGGGCGTATTCCTTGGGGCCGACGAAGAACTCGCCGGCGAGCGTGCGGGAAAGGTCGGCCGCCGGGACGGGCTCCCACGCGGCGAAGGCCTGCAGGCCACGCTTGCCGTCGCCGAGGCTGACGGGGAGGACGAGCACTTCGGTGCGGGCGCCGCGGGCGGTGGCGTCGGCCGGATGCAGGATCGAGGAGAAGAACTGGTTGCCGGAGGCGACCCAGAGCAGCGGCTTGGCCACGGCGGCGACGGCGTGGTCGGCCTGGGCCTTGTGCGCGCCGAGGCCGAAGAAACCGCTGGAGTCGGTGAACACGTCGAGGCCGACGCGGGTGAGGTCCTCGCCGTCGTAGGCGAGCACGGAGAGGAACTGGTTGGCGGAGTCGCCCACGGTCGGCTGCCAGCAGCCGGTCGAGACCCAGACCGCGGCGGCGGGCTTGCCGGCGGGCGGGACGACCTTGGTGACGAAGCCGAGCGAGTAAGGCTCGACGGCGGCGCCGGCCTTGGCGGCCAACGAGAAGGTGCGCTCGATGCGGGTGCCGTCGGCGAGTCCGCCGACGAGGGTGATGGTCTCGGCGGAAGCACCCGATTGGACGACGAACTCGGACAGGACCGTCTCAAGCTTGCCGGTCGCCGGGTTCTTCACGGCGAGCGCGAGCGCCGCCTCGTCGTTGTCGGCGTTGAAGACCACGACTCCCTGCTTGGAGACATCGGCGAATTCCTTCTTGAGACGGATCTCGCGGATGGCGCCGCCCCGGTCGGTGAGCGTGACCTTGAGGTGCTCGTTCTCGATGACGAAGGACTTGGCGGCCTCACGCGGCACCGGGCGGGCGGACTGGGCCGAGGCGGGCAAGGTGGTGGCCGGCTTGGCGGCCAGGACCGGAGCGACCGGGGCGACGGCGGCGGCCGGAACCGGAGCGGCGCCCGGAGGCGGGGTGGCCGGCTTGGTGAGGAAGAAAAGGGCGAAGGCACCGACGATGCAGGCCATGCCTAGGAAGAAGTTCTTGCGATCCATGGAAAGAGAGTGGTTTGGCGTAGGGAAGCCCCCGCCTCGGTGCAAGGCACAAGGCGTCACAAGCCCCTTCAGGGCTCGTTTTTCGCGTAAAAAGCCGCCCGACGCCCCGTCGACTCAGGAACCTGGCTTGGTCGCAGGAATCTTCGCCAACTCGGCGGGGACGGCGTCCGCGGCGTAGGTCGGGAAGTTCAGCTCCAACAAGGCGACGAAAGGCACGCTGAACTTGGTCTGACCGGCCGAGCGGTCGACCAAGGAGGCCACGGCGACGGCGGTGGCGCCGGAGGCCTTGAGGATGTCGAGACACTCCTGGGCACGGCCGCCGCGGGTGACCACGTCCTCGGCGACGATCACGCGCTCTCCCGGACGGAAAGTGAAGTTACGGCGCATCACGAGCTTGTCGTTCTCCTTCTCCGCGAAGACGAAACGGACGCCCAGCTGGCGGGCGATTTCCTGGCCGACGACGAGGCCGCCCATCGCCGGGGCGAGGACGGTGTCGCAAGGATGGGCGGCGAGCTTCGGGCGGAGCAGCTCGATGAGGCGGGTGACCTTGTCCATGTGCTGGCAGACCTGGGCGCACTGGAAGAAATGGCCGCTGTGCAGGCCGGAGCGGAGGACGAAGTGGCCGGTCAGGAGGGCCTTGGAATCGCGGAAGATCTGGAGGACTTCTTCTTGGGTCGAACTCATGCGCCTTGGATAAGGCGGAAAACCCTCCTTGGGCGAGGCGATATCCGCCCCGCCCCGCAAAAGGTTCGCCCTGCCTCGGGCCTTTGCTAAAAAGCGACCAACCTCATGGACCCCAAGACCAACCCGCAGAAAGCCGCCAACGCAAAGGGGTGGATCATCCTCGCCGCCGCCATCCTCATGGTGACGCCCTTCGTGATCCTGGCCCTCCGCGAATCACCGGCCAGCCCGACCCCGACCAACGGCGGGATGGCCTGGATCCCCGGCGGCGAATTCACGATGGGCACGGACAAGGCCGACGAGAAGCATGCGGAGGAAGCTCCGGCGCACGCCGTCGTGATCAAGGGCTTCTGGATGGACGTCACCGAAGTGACCAACGCGCAGTTCCAGCAGTTCGTCGAAGCCACCGGCTACGTGACGGACGCCGAGAAGGACCTCGACCCGCGTGAATTCCCCAAGGCGCCGCCGGAAATGCTCAAAGGCGGCGCCCTGCTCTTCCGCCGGGTCTCCGGCGTGAATCCTTTCCAATGCGGAGGCGCCGACCTGCCCTGGTGGAAGTTCGTCGCCGGAGCGAACTGGCGGCACCCCGACGGCCCGGGCTCGTCGCTCGAAGGCCGGATGGATCATCCCGTGGTCTGCGTGACCTACAAGGACGCGCAGGCCTACGCCAAGTGGGCCGGCAAACGCCTGCCGACCGAAGCCGAATGGGAGTTCGCCGCGCGCGGCGGCCTCAAGGACAAACCTTACGTCTGGGGCGACGAGGAACGCCCGGGCGGCAAGATCATGAGCAACCACTGGCAAGGCAAATTCCCCGAGCGCGACAACGGCGCCGACGGCTTCACCTCCGTGGCGCCCGTGAAATCCTTCCCGCCCAACGGCTACGGACTCTACGACATGTCCGGCAACGTCTGGGAGATGTGCGAGGACTGGTACGGCCTGCAGTATTACAAAGTCTCCCCCAAGGACAGCCCCGCAGGTCCCGCGATCGGCCACGATCCGGAACAGACCGGCTTCGGCCAGCACGTGATCCGCGGCGGCTCCTGGCTCTGCGACGAAGGCTACTGCTTCCGCTATCGACCGACGTCCCGCCAAGGCCTCGACATGCTGACGTCGACGAACCACGCGGGCTTCCGCTGCGTGGCCGACGCGCCCGCCCCGGCCAAGACGTGGAAGTGAACGCTTACTCCTGCTCCCGGTAATCCAGGTCCTTGCCGAAGGTCTCTTCCATCCCCCAGAGGGCGTAGAAAGCCGCGCCGAAGCAGATCGCCCCGAGGACCGCCCCGGCCAACGAAGGCGCCAGGAACGGAAGCTCCTTGGTGCCGGTGAGCTGGGTGAACCCGAAGGTGAGCAGCACGAGCGAACCGCGCGCGAAGTTGGGCACGGTGGTCGCGACCGTGGCGCGCAGGTTGGTGCCGAACTGTTCGGCGGCGATGGTGACGAAGAGCGCCCAGTAACCCATGCCGAGGCCCATCAGGAAGATGAGCCGGTAATAGGCGTCGGAGGTCCAACCGTCGGCGCCGAAAAGATAAAGCACCACGCAGGCGAGGCTGAAGGCGAGGAAGCCGGCGACGACCTTGCGGCGGGAGCGGAGCAGCTGGCTGCCGACGCCGCTGGCGAGGTCGCCGAAGGTGAGGCCGAGATAGAAGGCCGCGACGGCCCAGTTGGTCTTCACGGGCTCGCCGGTGATGCCCGCGGCCGGCGCGAAGACCGTCGAGGCGCGCTGGACGAGGATGCCGATCATATACCAGGTCGGCAGGCCGATCAGCACGCAGCGGGCGTAACGGAAGAAACGGTCGCGGGAGGTGAACAGCGCGAGGAAGTCACCGCGCTTCACGTCCCCGTCCGCGCCATGCTCCTTGGCGTGTTGGAACATGCCGGATTCGTGGACGCCGACACGGAGGAGGAGCAGCAGCAGGCCGAGGGCGCCGCCGATGAAGTAGCTCATGCGCCAGCCTTCCGCACCGACCAAGGCGCCGATGGCGTCGACGTGGTCGGCCATGTAGCCGGCGACCACCGCACCGAAGACGCCGACGGTGGCGACGACGGCCGTACCGTAACCGCGGCGCTCCTTAGACAAGGACTCTGAAACCAGCGCGATGCAGCCGCCGAGCTCGCCGGCCAGGCCGAGGCCGGCGACGAAACGCCAGAAGGCGTAGGCTTCGAAGCTGTCGACGAGTCCGTTGGCGATGTTCGCGACGGAATAGAGGAGGATGGAGCCGAAAAGCGTGGTCAGGCGGCCCATACGGTCGCCCAGGACGCCGAAGAAGATGCCCCCGAGGAGCATGCCCATCATCTGCCAGGAAAGAAGGTCCTGATACCAAGGAGCCCCGGTGATCAGGTGACCGAGCCCGAGCCCGTTGAGGCTCTTCTCGCGCACGGTCATGAACAGCGTGAGGTCGTAGATGTCGACGAAATAGCCGAGGGCGCCGACGATGACGGCAGGATGGAGGAGATCCTTCCAGAGAGGGCGCGGCTCAGCCGGGAATGCGGGGGTGCTCATGACGGCGGGGTTACGCCTTCAGACCGTGCAGGTTGGCCATGGAAATGCCAGACAACATTGCGCCGGTGACCCCCAGGAAGCCTTGGTCCGTGCCGATGAGGAACAGGTTCTCGAGGTCGGTCCGGCCGTCGCGTCGCTTGACGGTGGCCCCGTAGATCGCGCCGTTGAGGTGACCGGTGAACTTACGGACGGTCCGCGGCGTGAAGACGTCGGTCGAGGTCAGCGCGGCGTCGTGCGCGACGTCCGCGACGGCGGGCAGGTGGGCCCGGGCGACGCGGTTGAGCCGGCCGCACCACTCCTGCTTGCGCGCCTGATACTCGGCTTCGGGCAAGGCGCACCAGGCGTCATGGTTGGCGAGCGAGGTCACCCGCAGCCAGCCTTCCTCCAACGCCCTGCCCTCGCCGTACTGATAGTTGTTGGGGATGCAGACCACGCCGGAACGCGGGTCGACGAGCCCCTGGGGCGCACGGTAGCTGAAGCGCTCGTCGTCGCAGAAGAAGATGATGGTGTCCTTCCAGCCGAAGCCCGCGAAGGCGCCCGGGTCGTAGGTGGCGATGGTCTCGGCGTAGCCGAGGCGGCCGATCTCGGCGGCCGCGGCCGCCGGCGCGGCGTCGGAACGCAGGCGCATCGTCTCGACGGCTCCGGCCGAGGAATAGACCGCGTCGGCGGTGACTTCGGCGCCGTCGTCAAGGATGAGCGCGGAGGCGCGGCCGGCGCGCACTTCGATGCGCGTCACGCCGCACTTCATGCGGCGCTCGACGCCGTGCTCGCGGCAACGGTCGGTGAGCAGGCGGATGACTTGGCGCACGCCCACGAAGGGACGCGCGAAACCTTCGCGGAAGAGCGAGCGCCACATCACGGCGAACTGCGAGACCTCGATGTCATCCTCCAGGGCGCTGCCGTAGAAACAGGTCGGCAGCAGGAGCATGTCGCGGAGCAGCGGATCGCCGAGTCGCTCGTCGAGCAGCGCACGGGCCGAGCCGCCATGGGCGTCGAGCGCGGCTTCATCCAGTCCGGCGATCCAGGCGTCGAGCGCGACGAACCTGTCGACGGACTTCGGGAATTCCCGGGCGACGTCGGCCAGCAGGGCTCCGAAGTCGTTGTGCAGGCGCAGATTCCTGCCCGCCATCGTCACGCGCGAGCCGAGCTGCGGACAGAGGTCGAGCTCCTCGCGGCGGATGCGCAGCTGGCGCATGAGCTTCACCAACGGGGCGCCCTTGGCTCCTTCGGGGACCCAGTTCGTCAGCGCGTGCAGGCCGACGTCATACTTCCGCTTGCCGCGGGCGTAGAACGAATTGAGCCCGCCGGGGGCGTTGTGCCGTTCCAACACCAGCACCTTGCGGCCGAACATCCCCAGGCGGACGGCGGCGGCGAGGCCGGACATGCCCGCCCCGATGATGACGGCGTCGTAATGGGCGGCGGCGGAGGACACGGGGCTAATGTCGGCGAAGCGAGGCCGAGGTCAAGCGACGCCCTCAGGGCGTCGTGATGCGCAGGACCTCCTCGGCGGCCTGCGAGACCTGCTGGGCCGTGATCCGGGCCAGCGCGCGATCCATGCGGGCGAGATACTCGGCGCGAGGTTCGCCCGCGAACATCGTGGTGTCGACGCGGACGACCCGGTGGACGGTTCCCCACGGACGCGCCCGGGCGTAATCCGACGGACCGAAGACCCCGACGACCGGCGCGCCGACGGCGGCCGCGAGCTGCAGCACCGGAGAATCCGCGCCGAGGAAAAGCCTCGAATCCTTGATCAGCCTGGCGAGCTGGGCGAAGCGCAGGCGACCACCGGTCGACATCGCCACGGGGCCGATCAGCCCGCAGAGGGCCTCGGCCATGATGCGCTCGGCGCCGCCGGGGCCGGCCGAGACGACGATGCGCTCCACCGCGCGGGAGGCGACGAGCTCGCGGGCCACGTTCGCCCACTTGTCGATCTCGAGGATGCGCTCCGGGCGGGTGGCGCCCGGATGGATGACCGCGAAACGCCCCTCCTCGAGCATCATCCCGTGCTCCTGCATGCGCGAAGGCGCGAACCACATCGCCGGCGTCTCGGCATGGAAGCCCAGGACGCGGGATAGCACCTCATGGTCACGGGCGGCTTCGTGCGGATCGACGACCGGCCCGAAGACCTGCTGGTGCATCAACGGCCGGAGGAAGAACGGAGCCTGGCCTCCGCAGGCACGGACGGCGGCGCCGCTCAGCGCCACGAGACGGTTCGCCAACCAATGGCCGCCCAACGCGATGGCCACGTCGAAGCGACGACGTCGCAGCCGGGAGAGCAGCGCCAGGTGGGAAGCTTGCGGACCGAAGCCGATGGTCTCGACGACGGCCGGACAGCCCTCGAGGGCGGGCTCGGACCCGAGCGAGGTGACGAAGGTCACCTGCGCTCCCGGATGGCGCTCGCGGATCGTGCGGAGACCCGCCGTCGCGGCCAACGCGCCGCGAAGTCCGGTGAACTTGACGACCAGCAGACGCATCAGCCCAGGTCCTTGGACTGGTTGTCCCAGAGGCGACGGAACAGCTCCGAGGAGGCGTAGACCTGATCGCGGGGGCCGTCCGCCACGATGCGTCCGGCGTCGAAGACAAGCACGCGGCCGACGTCGCGGATGGTGCTGAAGCGGTGCGCCACGATCAGCGTCGTGCGACCCTTCATCAGGAGGGCGAGCGACTGCTGGATTCCGCGCTCCGTATCGGTGTCGAGGGCGGAGGTCGCCTCGTCGAGGATCAGCACGGGGGCGTCCTTGAGGAAGGCCCGGGCGATGGAGACGCGCTGACGCTGGCCGCCGGACAAGCGACCGCCGCGCTCGCCGACCTTGGTGTGGAAGCCCTCCGGCTGGGCTTCGATGAATTCGAGGGCCCCGGCGAGACGCGCGGCCTCGCGGACTTCGTCCTCGCTCGCCGAGGGACGGCCCAGGCGGATGTTCTCGAGGATGGATTCGTTGAAGAGGACGGGCTCCTGCGAGACGAGGGCGATGTTCGCGCGGAGGTCCGCCTGACGGACGGAGCGCAGGTCTTGCCCGTCGATCCGGATCACGCCTTGGCGGGGATCGAAGAAGCGCGGGACGAGGTTGACGAAGGTGCTCTTGCCGGCGCCGCTGGGGCCGACGAGCGCGACGGACTGTCCGGCGGGGATGCGCAGCGTCACGTCGGCGAGCACCGGTTCGGCGCCGTAGCCGAAGCTGACGGCGGCGAACTCCAGGTCGCCGCGCACCCTGCCGAGCGCCCGGGCGTCGGGGACGTCCGCGACCTCGACCTCCGCGCGGAGGATCTCCTCCAGCCGGGCGAGCCCGGGGGCGGCCATGCTCAGGCGGCTGGCGACGTTCCCGAGTCGCTTGATGGGTCCGTAGGCGAAATAGAAGGCGACGATGAGCGAAAGCAGTTCGGGCAAGGTGAATCCGCCGACGGCCCCGAAGCCGATGGCGGCGGCGATGCCAGCGGCGGCCGTGAGTTCGACCAGGGGAGATAGGGCTTTTTCGTAGCGCACCAATTTACCCTGGATCCGCAGGCCTTCCTGGCTCGCCTCATTGAAGCGACGCGATTCGCGGTCCTGGAGTCCGTAGGCGCGTATCTCCCGCGCCGACTGGAGGTTCTCGACCGCGATGCTGTTGAGGCCCGAGGAAGCGACCAACCCCTGCTGCGTGCGCCGCTGGATGCGGCGGGCGACCGAACGGACCATCAGCACCGCCATCGGCACGACGAGCAGGCACGTGAGGAACCAGAATCCGCTGTCATGCGAGAAGCAGACGTAGACCACATAACCCAAGGCGAAGAGGAGCGTGAGCGGCTGGACGATGAGGTCGTTCGACACGTCGACGAGCACGAGCCGGACGGAGTTCGCGTCGGAGATCAGCCGGGCCAGCAGGTCGCCGACCGAAAGCCGGCCGAAGAAACCCAGGTGCATCTGCTGGAGCCGGCCGAAGACGTCGCGACGCACGGCTTCGATCACGCGTAGTCCGGCAAGGTTGAGCAGGTAGGTGGAGAAGAATTCGCCGAGCCCGCGGACGAGCATGACCGCCGGCAGGAAAGCCACCGCGAAGAGCATCTCATGGCCCTTGGGCAGGGTCAGCAACGGCGCGCCGCCGAGCCAGCCCGGCCAGGAGAGCAAGGGCGCCGACCGGGCGGCTTCGTCGCCGAAGACCGCCGGAAGCACCTTGCCCATCAGGAAAGGCAAGCCGAAGGCGTTGGCGGCGGCGAAAACGACGGCTGCGAACAGCGACAAGGCCAGCAGGAGCCGGCTCCCCTTGAGATAGGGCAGGTAGAGCTGATATCGGCCTCGGAGCACGACCCCAGAGTGGCGAACGGGCCGCGGGGTGGAAACACCAAACCTCGGCTATTTCTTCTTCGGGAACGCCACGGAGAACGCGATCGCCAAGGCCAGGGTGAAGCCGATGACGGAGAGCGAAAATTCGGTGGGGATATGGACGCGGCCATGTTCGACGAAGCGCGCCGGCATCCAGGCGGCGAACCGGCCGGCAGGCTGGCCGATCGCGGCGGCCCAAGGCAGGATCATCTTCAGACCGATGAACACGAGGACGAAGGCGAGGGCCGGCTTGAGGAACCGGAAATACTGCATGAAGCCGGCCAAGGCGAAGTACATCGAGCGGAGGCCCATGATGGCGAAGATGTTGGAGGTGAAGGCGACGAAGCGCTTCTCCTCGATCGGGAGGTCCGGAGGCAGGATGCCCAGGACGGCCGGAATGGAGTCGATCGCGAAGATCAGGTCGGTGCCCTCGACGACGAGCAGGACCAGGAAGAGCGGGGTGAAGCGACGGACGCCGGCCTCCTTGACCCAGAACTTGTTGCCATGCAGGTGCGGCGTGAGCGGGAAGAACTTCCGGGCCACCTTCACGAAAAGGTTCTCATCCATGCCCTTGCCCTCGTGTTCGTCGCGCGAGACGGCCAGCTTGACGCCGGTGAACAGCAGGAAGGCGCCGAAGACGGGCAGCAGCCAGGTGAAGCTCTCGACGGCGGCGACGCCCGCGACGATGAAGGCCGCCCGCATCGCGACGGCGCCGATGATGCCCCAGAACAGGACGCGATGCTGCAGGTGGTCCGGGATCTTGAAGTGGGCGAAGACGAGGATGAAGATGAAGAGGTTGTCGACGGAGAGGGCCAGCTCCAGGACGTAGCCGGCGGCGAACAACTGGGCGTCTTCGGCCCCCCTCCAGGCGGAGAGCAGGAAGGCGAAGGCGACCGCCAGCGAAACCCAGACCACGCACCAGGCGACGGCCTCCTTGAAGGAGGGTTTATGGTCCGTCTTGTTGAAGACGCCGAGGTCGAGCGCCAGCATGCCGGCGACGAAACCCAGGAAGGCCGCCCAAGCCCAGACAGGGATCACCAAGGTCGCCTCGGCGAGGACGGTGAGCATGGGCGTCATGCCTTGAAAACTCGGCTCAGGCCCGGGGGAGTCAAGCCCGCCCGCCGATGCAGGCTTGCCCGGTCCCGGGAAACGGCTTGGATGAAGCCGCGTTCCCGTAGTTCAACGGATAGAACATTGGTTTCCTAAACCGAGGATGTGGGTTCGATTCCCGCCGGGGACAGCGCCGCGACGCGGGACTCAACGACCCTTGAGCCGGTAGCCCTGGATCCGCGTGTCCGCCGACCGACGGTAGATATCGTCGACGTCCTTGAGGAGCATGAAGGTCCACGGGGCCAAGATGCTCTCGCCGTTCTTGGTCAGCACGATGTCGTCGGCGATCTGGACGCAGGTATGGAGGCCCTCGCCCCGCTCAAGGAAGCAGATGACGTCCCCGAACCTATAGGGCGGATCGACGGCGACGAAATCGGTGAGGAGATGTTCGGAAGCCTTGGCGCTGTCGAGATAGACATCCTTGGGTTCTTCCTCGAAGAAATTCAAGGACGTCCAATGGCAGTCAGGCAGGCGGCCCTTGAGGCCCATCGCCGCCGTGGGGAAAGTATAGACGCGGCGGCGGGCCAGGGTCGGGAGGAGCTGGGTGATGTCGATGGTCTGCGGAGCCCGTCGACGGGTGATGGCGACCAAGAAAGGCGTACGCTCGGAGTTAAGCTGGCCGGCGCTCCAGTAATCGATGAAGGTGGAGCGGCCCTCCTTGAGCGGCAGGCTCAGCTCGACCAAGAGGCTGCGGACCCTCGTGATGGTTCGGAAGACGGCAGCCACCTCATCCGGACCGCTGGACAAAGTGAGCAGGGCCTGGATGTCGCTGAAGACCAAGGCCGCGCCGCGGCGCCAAAGCAGCTTGCGGAGCAACTCCTGCTGGGGCTTGCCCAGGTCGCTCTCGGCGAGCCAGTCATCGATGTCGCCGCCATGGATGAACACCGGATCCCGCTGGTATTCATTGGCCGGCGACTTGGCCAGCTCGAGGTACAAGGCGGAACGGGCGGCCTGGCTCATGAGGACCAGGTCTTCGACCTTCGGCAGCACGACGATGTTGTTCCCGCTGACGACGACCTGGGTCGGGCCGAGCAGGCGGTCGATGAGGGAGGTTTCCACGCCGGCTTTCTCCATGATCGAGCGGACTCCGTTGATGGTGGTCTGCTCAAAGGTCCACCGGGTGACGGACGAGGGCTTGGCCACGACCGCCAGAATGTTCTCCGGCGGCTCGAGATACACCGCCCTGACCTGCAGGTCACCCCATGGCCCCGGCTTAGCCACCCACGCCGGCTCGGCGGCAAAGAGACTTATCACGCCTAGGCACATGACCACGACGAGACCGATGAAAGGCGAAGACCGCATGGAAAACATCCTTTAACAACCGCATAGCCTGCAAAGTTCCAATCAAATAATCGTCCGACGAAGCCCCCCCTAACTTAGGTCAGGTTTTCGCATTGAGGTGGTCGTCATTAGCCCGCAGGGATGAAGGCCCCGTCGTGACCCGCCCAAAAGCCAAGAAGACCCCGGCCGCCCGCCGCAGCCCCAAGCCCGCCGGCCGGCGTGCCGCCAAGCCGGCCAAGCGCCAGGCCGACGCCGCCTCCACCTCCACCCCCGAAGCCGCCAAGGCCCGGCCCAACCAGCGCATCGGCGTCCTGATCGACGCCGATAACGTCTCCCACCAGCACCTCCCCACCCTCCGCCGTTTCATCGGCGAGACGGCCATCTCCGCCGCCCGCGCCTACGGCGACTTCCAAGGACGCCTGAGCGGCTGGCGCGCCGCCGCCCAGGAGTGGGTCGAACTGGAACTCGTCGACCAACGCAGCTACACTCCCGGCAAGAACGCGGCCGACATGCGCCTGACGATCGACGCGGTGAAGCTGATGGCCGGCCCGAATCCGCCGACGACGCTGATCTTCGTCACCAATGACAGCGACTTCACGCCGGTGGTCGAGGACGCCAAGCGCCTCGGCGTCCGGATCATCGTGATGGGCGAGCGCACCCACAAGGCCCTCCGCTCCACGGCGCACCATTACCTGAACCTTTCCGAACTGCGCGCGCGCATGGACGACGAACAGGCCGCGAAGTCCGACCCGCGCAAGGCCCTCGCCCTCCTCGCCCAGACCCTGCGTTCGATCCTCCCGAAATCGAACAAGGAGGCCGCCGCCCTGCTCGAGCAGTTCGAGAAGATGCTGCCCGACCTCCGCTTCGCCGACGCTCCCCGCGCGCAAC
>JAURFU010000052.1 GCA_030834165.1 Verrucomicrobiota bacterium | reverse complement strand
GCACCCCGAGATCCGCGACGTGCTGCTCTCCGGCGGCGATCCACTGCTGCTTTCCGACGCGAAGCTGGACGCGCTCCTCGGCCGGCTCCGCGCGATCAAGCATGTCGAGTTCATCCGTCTAGGCTCGCGCATCCCGGTCTTCCTGCCCCAGCGCATCACGCCCGAGCTCGCCGAGATCTTCCGCAAGCACGGCCCGGTCTGGATGAGCATCCACACCAATCATCCGAAGGAGATCACCCGCGAGCTCGCCCTCGCGTGCGAACGCCTGTCGTTCGCCGGCGTGCCGCTCGGCAACCAGTCGGTCCTGCTCGCCGGGGTCAACGACGACGCCGAGGTGATGAAGTCGCTCGTGCACCGCCTGCTGATGATGCGCGTGCGGCCGTATTATCTCTACGCCTGCGACCTGATCGAAGGCTCGACCCATTTCCGCGCGCCCATCCATAAGGGCATCGACATCATCCGCGCGCTCCGCGGCCACACGACCGGCTACGCCGTGCCGCAGCTGATCATCGACACCCCGGGCGGCGGCGGCAAAGTCCCGATCAATCCCGAATACGTCCAGGCCGTCCATGACGGCATCGTCGAGCTACGTAATTTCGAAGACCGGGCCTATGTGTACCCGTCGGGCACGAAGATGCCTGCTCCGAAGCCTGAGCTTCGGAGCTAGGGCCAGAGCCAGGGGCAGGGTTTGGGCTAGACAATTGGGCGGCTTTAGGCGCCTGTCTTTATCTCTAGCCCTGCCCCTAGCCCTAGCCCTTCGCCTCGGCATGATGAAGTCATGCCGTAGATACAGCTAACCGGGGTTTTAATCCGGTTAGCGCTCAAAGTGGTGGGCTCGTAGGGATTCGAACCCCAAACGTCTGATCCGTAGTCAGAAATGATATCCATTTCACCACGAGCCCGTAGTGAGGGGTTTGAGCAAACGACCCCCGGCTCCTAAGGCAAGGAATTTTTCAGGCCTGCGCCTGATGGAGGGCCACGGTGCCGAAAAGCATCCTTTTATGGCTCACCTTGGCGAATCCGGCGGCCTTCAGCTCGGCGTCGAGCCCGGCGGCGTCGGGGAAACCCGCGATGCTGGTGCCGAGGTATTTATAAGCGCCGAAGTCTCCGGTGAGCACGCCGGCGAGGAGCGGGAGCACGCAACGCACGTGGAGGAAGTGGAACGGCGCGAACCACGCGCTCGGCTGCGAGAATTCCAGGATGAGCAGCGTGCCGTCGGGACGCAGGATGCGGCGCAGTTCGCCGAGGCCTTTGGCGCGGTCTTCGAAATTACGCACGCCATAGGCGATCGTGACCACGTCCTGAGAGGCGTCCGCGATCGGCAGCTTCATGCAGTCGCCGGTCTTGAACTCCAGCGACACGCCTTCCTGGCGGGCGCGGATACGGCCGAGCTCGAGCATCGGTTCGCAGAAATCATAGCCGACGACCGCGCAGTCGGCGGGCAGGTCGCGGCGCAGGGCGAAGGCCACGTCGCCGCTGCCGGTCGCCAGGTCGGCCACGGCCTTAGGGTTCGCCGCCTTGGTCGCGGCGACGAGCTGTTCGCGCCAGCCGACGCACAGGCCGAGGCTGAGCACGCGGTTCGCGAAGTCGTAACGGGAGGCGATCCCGGAGAACATGCGTTGGACGGCGGAGCCTTCGGGCATGGGCTTACCCTCCGCACAATCGGAGGAAGGTCAAGTGAGGGACTGACTAGGGGACACGTTGACACGTGGGCACGTGGGCAAGGGGCGAAAACTTGCTCAGATAGCCAAAGGGGGTACGGGTGCTCCCTTGCCATCTCCCCATGTCAACGTGCCAGCGTGCCCACGTGTCCCCTCAAAGGAAGACTCCCCCGCCCATGAGGACGCGGTCGAGGTAGACGGCGAGGACCTGGCCGGGGGCGAGGCCGCGCTGGGTCTCGGCGAAGCGGATCCGGACGGTGCCGTCGGCCTGCGGGATGAAGCGGGCGGGCGTGGCTTTGTCGCGGTAACGCACGCGGGCAAGGATGTCCTGTTCGCCGCTGACGGGTCGGTTGATCCAGGTGAAGTCGCGGGCGACGGCCTCGCCGGCGTAGAGCCACGGGGCGTCCGGCTTGTCGAAGGCGACGTGCAGGGTATTCGTCGCGAAAGCCTTCTTCACGACGACGAAGTATTCGTGGTCGGTGTTGGAGGGCAGGCCGATGCCTTTGCGCTGGCCGATGGTGTAGCGATGCAGGCCGCGATGCCGGCCGATCTCCTTGCCTGCGGCGTCCACGATCGGGCCGGGCGAATCCGGGATGTGGCGTTCGAGGAAATCCTGCACGGGCACCTGGCCGAGGAAGCAGATGCCTTGGCTGTCCTTGCGTTCGGCGTTGGGCAGCCGGGCGTCGGCGGCGAGCTTGCGTACCTCGGGCTTGAGCAGTTCGCCGACGGGGAAGATCGCCTTCGCGAGTTGTTCCTGACGGAGCAACGCGAGGAAGTAGGACTGGTCTTTGTTCGGGTCGAGGCCTTCGAGCAGGTCGAACGTCCCGTCCGCGTTCTCGCGTCGCCGCGCGTAGTGGCCGGTCGCGATCACGTCATAGCCGTCCTTCAGCGCCTTGCGCAGGAAGACGCCGAACTTCATCTCGCGGTTGCAGATGATGTCGGGATTCGGGGTGAGGCCGTTCCGGTAGCCGTCGACGAGGTATTGGACGACCGTGTCGCGGTAGTCCTGCACGAGGTCGATGATGCGGAAGGGCAGGCCGAGGTGCGCGGCGACGGCCTGGGCGTTGCGGACGTCGTCCTCCCAAGGGCATTCGCCGGGGAAGGGCAGGCCTTCCTCGTTCATCCAGGTCCGGAAGTAGGCGGCATGCACCTCATGCCCTTGCTGCTTGAGCAGAAGGGCGGCCACGGCGCTGTCTACGCCGCCGGAAAGGGCTACCAGGACCTTGGACATCGGCCGGCAAGGTAGGGCGGGGAAGGGCGGGGATACAGATTATTCAAAAGGGCTAGGGCTAGAGCTAGGGACAGGACCAGGGCCAGGCCGGGGCTAGGTAATATGTGCCTAGCCCCGGCCCTGGCCCTACCTTGCTTGCTCTCCCTCCCTGGGCATGTTTTCCTATACTCATGCGTTACGGCATCCTTTTCCTTCTCTTCGGGCTTCTTCCTCTTTCGGCGCAGAACGCCCAGCTCGCGGGCATGCAGCAGGATCTCGCCGACCTCCGCACCGAGGTCGAGAAACTCAAGCTGGAGAACGCGGACCTGCGCGCCGCCCTCGCCCGTCAGAAGGCCGGTCAGGGTCAGTCCGCTTCCACGAACGAGGCCGTCGCCAAGGCCCGCGCCGAGATCCTCAACGAAGTCGACCGTCGCCTGAAGCAGCAGACCGACGACGTGAACGTCGCGCTCGCCGAACTCACCCGTCAGGTGAACGCCGCCCTCGGCAAGGCGGGCTCGGCCCCCCCGACGAAGTCCGCCAAGCCGGCCCCCCAGTCCGAAGAGCCCGCCGAAGGGGCTCCTTCCGACATGCCCCGCTCAGGCGTCAAATATCTCGTCAAATCGGGGGATACCCTGACCAAGATAGCGCTGCGCCACGGTTCCAAGGTCGAATGGATCCTGAAAGCGAATAACCTTTCCTCGCCTGCCGCCCTGAAAGCGGATGTCCATATCTTCGTCCCGCAGCCGGAAACCGCGGGCCGCTAATCCCCCCAGCACAGCCACATGGCCACCCCTCCCAAGAAATCCCTCGGTCGCGGTCTCGGTTCCCTCATCGGCGGCGGCGTTAAGCCCGTCCAGCCGGCCGCCGCTCCCGCCCAGACGGCGGCCTCGGCCGCGCCTACGCCGGCTCCGGCCGCCGCGCCGGTCGCCCCGGGCCTGCTGCTGCAGGAACTCCCGCTCACCTCGATCGTCCCGAACCCCCGCCAGCCGCGCCGTGATTTCGACGACGCCCAGGTGCAGGAACTCGCCGATTCCATCCGCTCCGAAGGCCTCATGCAGCCGATCGTCGTCCGCAAGGTCAAGGACGGCTACGAGCTCATCGCCGGCGAGCGCCGCTTCCGCGCCTTCAAGCTGATCGGCCAGAAGACCATCACCGCCCGCATCGTCGAGGCCAGCGACGCTTCCAGCGCCGTGCTCGCGCTCATCGAGAACCTCCAGCGCGCCGACCTCAATCCGATCGACGAAGCCGTCGGCTTCGCCTCGCTCATGCGCGACTTCAATCTCACGCAGGACGCCGTCGCCGAGCGCCTCGGCAAGCCGCGCGCGACCATCGCGAACAGCGTCCGCCTCCTCGCCCTCGACAACGAGATCCAGGGTTACCTGCGCAAGGGCCAGCTTTCGGCCGGCCACGCCAAGGCCTTGCTCGGCCTCGAGAACGCCGCCCACCGCGTGCAGGTCGCCCGCCTCGTCATCGAGAAGGGCCTGTCCGTCCGCGCCACCGAAGCCGAGGTCAAGAAGGTCGTCACGACCAAGAAGACCGAGCACAAGAAGGCCGTCCAGACGGTCGTGGCCGACGTCCAGAAGCGCCTCGCCTCTCATTTCGCCACGCCCGTCACGGTCGTCCGCAAAGGCAGCAAGGGCAGCATCTCGATCCCCTTCGGCAACGACGACGAACTCGCCCGCCTGCTGGAGAAGATCGGGATCAAACTTTGAAGCCAATAAGGTGAGGGCGGTTGGCGGTTAGCGGTTGGCGGTTAGGTAAATGCAAAGAAACAAAGAGGCCCGGGGTCAGATGACTCCAGGCCTCTTTTGTTTATCCCAACCGCTAACCGCCAACCGCTACCACCCCGGCGGCCTGCGGCCGCTTAGTGCTTAAAGTGCCGCATGCCGGTGAAGACCATCGCCATGCCGCGCGCGTCGGCGGCGGCGATGACGTCGGCGTCCTTCACGGACCCTCCCGGCTGGATGGCGCAGGTCGCGCCGGCGTCGGCCGCGGCGAGCAGGCCGTCCGGGAAGGGGAAGAAGGCGTCGGACGCGATGGCTGAGCCCTGCAGCGAGAGCTTGGCTTCGCCGGCCTTCCAGACCGCGATGCGCGAGGAGTCGATGCGGGACATCTGGCCGGCGCCGACGCTGAGCGTGCGTTCCTTGCCGGCGTAGACGATGGCGTTGGACTTCACGTGGCGGACGACGCGCCAGCCGAAGAGCAGGGCGGTCATCTCGTCGGCGGTGGGCTGGCGCTTGGTCACGACCTTGAAGTCGCGGGGATTGACCGGCTTCTGGTCGCGGTCCTGGACGAGCACGCCGCCGATGACGGCGCGGACTTCGCGGAGGGTGTCGGCGCGGAGGCCGACCTTGGCGCGCATGAGGCGGAGGTTCTTCTTCTTGCCGAAGATCGCGAGGGCGTCGGCGTCGAATTCCGGCGCGATGATCACTTCGGAGAAGATCTCGGCGATGGCCTCGGCGAGGCCCTTGTCGACGGTGCGGTTGGCGACGATGATGCCGCCGAACGGGGCCTGCTTGTCGGTCTCGAAGGCCTTGTGCCAGGCCTCGAGGAGGGTGTCGGCCGAAGCCACGCCGCAGGGGTTGGTGTGCTTCAGGATGCAGATCGTCGGGCGCTCGAACTCGCCGATGAGGTAGGTCGCGGCGGTGATGTCGAGGATGTTGTTATAGCTGAGTTCCTTGCCCTGCAGCTGGTCGAAGGCCTCGTGGAAGGAGCCGTAGAGCGCGGCCTGCTGGTGCGGGTTCTCGCCGTAGCGGAGGCGCTGGGCGATGGGCAGCGTGGAGGTGAAGCGGGAAGGCAGCCCGAGGACGTTGCCGAGGCCGGGCTGGGCCTGGGATTCGAGGTAGTTGGCGATCGCGGCGTCGTAGGCCGAGGTGCGCTGGAAGACCTTGAGGGCGAGTTCGCGGCGGAGTTCGCCGAGGGTCTCCGGGGCCTTCATCGCGGCGAGCACCCGCTCGTAGTCGGCCGGGTCGGTGACGACGGAGACGGAGGCGTGGTTCTTGGCCGCGCTGCGCAGCATGGACGGGCCGCCGATGTCGATGTTCTCGATGGCGTCCTCGAAGGAGCAGTTCGGCTTCGCGACGGTGGCTTCGAACGGATACAGGTTCACGACGACGAGGTCGATGAGGTCGATGCCGTGCTTCTTGGCTTCGTCGAGGTGCTCATGCGAATCGCGACGGCAGAGGAGGCCGCCGTGCACCTTCGGGTGCAGGGTCTTCACGCGGCCTTCCATGATCTCGGGGAAGCCCGTGTGCTCGCTGACGTCGGTCACCGGCAGGCCGGCGTCGCGCAGCATCTTGGAGGTGCCGCCGGTCGAGAGGAGCTTGTAACCGTGTTCCTTGACGAGGGCCTGGGCGAAGGGCAGGAGGCCGGTCTTGTCGCTGACGGAGAGGAGGGCGATAGGCATGGTGAAAGAAAGGGGAAGGGGTAGGGGGCGGGGTGGGGGTGGTCAAGGAAGGAGGGGCGAATGAGGGGGCACGTGGGCACGGTGACACGTGGGCACGGCCGTTATGCCTCAACCTATCATTATAACCCTTTTTGGTATCTCCCCATGCCCCCGTGTCCCCTTGCCATCATGCCCCCTTGCCTTTCTCTCCATCATTGACGCTCCCGCCCTTTTTCCCTCCCTCTTCCGAATGTCCACTGCTCTTCTGTTCTCCGGTCAAGGCGCCCAGGTCGTCGGGATGGGGAAGTCCCTGTATGAAGGTTCGGCCACCGCCAAGGACCTCTACGACCGCGCCGCCAAGGTGCTGCCGTTCGACCTCCGTCAGGCCTGCTTCGAAGGCCCGGCCGAGCTCCTGACCGAGACCCGCGTCTGCCAGCCCGCCCTCTACGTCCAGGGCTACGCCATCGCGCAGATCCTCAAGGAGCGCGGCAAGCTCGACGACCTCAAGGCCTGCCTCGGCCTCTCCCTCGGCGAACTGACCGCCTACGCCTTCGCCGGCGTCTGGGATTTCGAGACCGGCCTCAAGGTCGTCGCCGAGCGCGGTCGCCTGATGCAGCTCGCCTGCGACCAGACCAAGGGCGGCATGGCCGCGGTCATCGGCGGCAGCCGCGAGGACATCTTCAAGCTCTGCGCCGCGTTCGACATCGACGCCGCGAACTTCAACTGCCCCGGCCAGGTCGTGATCTCCGGTGACGCCGACAAGGTCGCCCAGGCCGTCGCCCGGGCCAAGGAGTTCGGTCCGTTCAAGCTCGTGAAGCCCCTCGTCGTCGCCGGCGCCTACCATAGCCGCCTGATGGAGCCCGCCCGCCAGGCCTTCGAGGCCTACCTGCAGGGCGTCGAATTCAAGCGCCCCCAGGTCACCGTCTACTCGAACACCACCGGCGGCACGCTCGCCGAGCCCGCCGATCTCCGCGCCGCGCTGGTCAAGCAGGTCGTCTCCTCGGTCCTCTGGGAAGACGATTGCAAGGCCGCCGCCGACAGCGGCGTCGCCCAGTTCTACGAATGCGGCCCGGGCGGCGTCCTGGCCGGCATGATGAAGCGCACCGCGCCCGCGGCCCCCGTGGCTTCCCTGCACGAGTTCGCCGATATTCCCGCCTAAAGCCCTTCCGCCGGGGGCTAACGCTGGACAAGCGCCCCGTCCGCAGTCCTATTAAGCCCTTTCCCTCTTCACCGTGTCCTTAGACCACATCCGCAACTTCTGCATCATCGCGCACGTCGACCACGGCAAGACGACCCTTTCCGACCGCCTGCTCGAGCACACGAAGACGATCGAGAAGCGCCAGATGAAGGAGCAGCTCCTCGACGCGATGGACCTCGAGCGCGAGAAGGGCATCACGATCAAGTGCCACCCGGTGACGATGAACTTCACCGCGCCGGACGGTAAGCAGTACATCCTCAACCTCATCGACACCCCGGGACACGTCGACTTCGCCTACGAAGTCTCGCGCTCCCTGGCCGCCTGCGAAGGCGCGGTCCTCCTGATCGACGCGTCGCAGGGCGTGGAAGCCCAGACGGTCGCCAACGCCACCCTCGCGATGAACCAGGGGCTCGAGATCGTCCCGGTCATCAACAAGGTCGACCTCCCGAGCGCCCGCCCCGAGGAGGCCCGCCGCCAGGTCGAGGACATCCTCACCATCCCCGCGCAGGACGCCGTCCTCGCCTCGGGCAAGTCCGGCATCGGCATCGACGACATCTTCGCCGCGATCATCAAGCGCGTCCCGCCGCCCCGCTGGTCCGACTACCCGCAGCACCGCGCGCTGGTCTTCGACTCCCTCTTCGACTCCTACAAGGGCGTCATCAGCTACGTCCGCGTCTTCTCGGGCACCTTCAAGGCCGGCCAGACGATCGAACTGATGTACAACGGCGTCCGCTCCGTCATCAAGGAGGTCGGCGTCTTCTCCCCCAAGATGAAGCCGCAGGCCGAGCTCGGCCCCGGCTCCGTGGGCTACATCGTCATCAACATCCGCGAGGTCGCGGACGTGAAGGTCGGCGACACGATCACCCTCGCCAGCGAGCCCGCCAAGGAGCCCGTCCCGGGCTTCAAGGAGGTCAGCCCGATGGTGTTCAGCGGCATCTACCCGCTCGACACGGCCGATTACGAGAAGCTCAAGACCTCGCTCGCCAAGCTGGCGATCAACGACTCGTCCCTGACCTATACGGCCGAGAGTTCGACCGCGCTGGGCTTCGGCTTCCGCTGCGGCTTCCTCGGCCTCCTGCACATGGAGATCGTCCAGGAACGCCTCCGCCGCGAGTACGACCTCGACATCCTTTCGACCTACCCGTCCGTCGTCTACAAGGTCTACACCACCGACGGCGTGGAACACATCCTCGATAACCCGGTGTCGATGCCGGACCCGTCCGCCATCGAGCACATCGAAGAGCCGACCATCCGCGCGAACATCCACATCCCGGGCACCTCGATCGGCGACATGCTGACGCTCGTCCAGGAGAAGCGCGGCATCTGCGAGCGCACCGAGACCATCGACGGCGACCGCGTCGTCCTCGTCTGCCTCCTGCCGCTCAACGAGATCCTCGTCGACTTCAACGACCGCATGAAGTCCATCACCCGCGGCTACGGCTCGATGGACTACGAGCTCGGCGAATACGTCACCTCCGACCTCGTGAAGATGGACATCCGCGTCAACGAGGAGCCGGTCGACGCCTTCTCGTCGATCGTCCACGCCACCAAGGCCGAAGGCCGCGGCCGCGCCCTCTGCGAGAAGCTCAAGGAGCTCCTCCCTCGCCAGCTCTTCAAGATCGCCATCCAGGCGGCCATCGGCTCCAAGGTCATCGCCCGCGAGACCATCGGCTCCGTCGGCAAGGACGTCACCGCGAAGTGCTACGGCGGCGACATCTCCCGTAAGCGCAAGCTCCTCGACAAGCAGAAGGAGGGCAAGAAGCGCATGAAGCAGATCGGCAAGGTCGACATCCCGCAGGAGGCCTTCATCAAGATCCTCAAGAACGAGGGCTGAGGGCCCAGTTCGGGCTTTCCCTCCGGTCGGCGTCCGCTAACTTCGGGGGGTCCCCATGTCTTTCTACTACCGCCGCAAGCTCCGTAAGATCGGCAAGGCCTTGCTCGAGGGTTCGGAGAAGGTCCACCTCTACCGAGGCGACGTCCTCGCCCGCGAGGACCTCAACGAGCAGCTGGAGCTGGCGGACAAGGTCCGCGCCGCCACGCGCGACCGCACGACGGAGGTCACCCAGATCGAGGCCCTCCTCAACCGGCTCCACGAGGTGCTCGTGCGCAACGGCGGCAAGGTCTACCCGGTCTCGTCCGGCACGGACTGGACGGAGATGGTCGTGATGGCCGCCATCGTGGCGGGCTCGATCCGCAGCTTCTTCCTCCAGCCTTTCAAGATCCCGACGAATTCGATGTGGCCCACGTACAACGGCATGACCGCCGAGGTGCGCGCGCCCGAGGATCCGGAGCCGAGCCTCGCCCGGCAGGCGCTCGACAAGCTGCAGTGGACCTGGACTTACGTGATCCCCGCCGAGGCTTCCGGCGAGGTGGCCATCCCGATCGTGTCCCAGCGCGTGGGCGACGACCGGGTGGAGTACGGCCTGCGCGGCCGCACCCGCGAGCCTGATGACGGCATCGCCGGCACGGGCCTGATGCGCGGCGGCCGCGACAAGTATGAGATGCTCGTCGGCAACACGCTCCAGATCGTCAAGGTGCCCGCCGATTTCGGCTTCGAGGCCGTGATGCTGCGCACCTATTTCCCCGAGGAGGCGAAGCTGAAGCTGCCGCGCCAGGACGCGGACCGCTGGCGCGTGGTGTTCGCCAAGGCCGCCCGCGAAGGTCGCATCCGGCGCGGGCCTTACGGTCCGGTGCTGCTTACGGGAAAGAAGGTCGAGGCCGGCAACCCGCTCTTCAACTTCGACATCCTCACGGGCGACATGCTCTTCGTGGACCGGATGTCCTATCACTTCGTCGAGCCGTCCCGCGGCGATACGTTCGTCTTCCGCACGAACAACATCCCGGGCCTGAACGATCAATACGGCCAGCCCTCCCAGAGCTACTACGTGAAGCGTCTCGCCGGCGTGCCCGGCCAGAAGCTGCGCGTGGGCGCCCAAGGCGAGCTCTTCGTCGACGGTCAGGTCGTCACCTCGCCCGAGCCGATGGTGCTCAACAGCCGTCGCGCGATGGACCAAGGTTATTACGGTTACCTGCCGGACGCCGGCGGCGATCGCTACGCCTTGCCTTTGGACAAGGAATACACCGTCACCCCCGGACATTACTACGCCATGGGTGACAACTCCGCCAACAGCTTCGACTCGCGCGGCTGGGGCGAGGTGCCCGCCAAGGATGTCGTCGGCAAGCCGCTCTTCATCCTGCACCCCTTCACGTCCCACTGGGGGCCGGCGAAGTAAGGGGCGGACATGGTCCGCCCAGGGTAATGTGGGCACGTGGGCAAGTTGACATGGGGGTTGTTTCAACAGCCTTGCCAGCGTGTCCCCGTGTCACCATGCCCCCTGTGTCACCATGTCTTGGTCCCTCTACCGCCACTACAAAGGCAACCATTACCTCCGGCTTGGGGTGGCGGCGCATTCCGAAGATCTGTCGCCGCAGGTGGTCTACCGCTGCCTCTACGATAATCCCGAGGCGCGCACGTGGGTGCGTCCGCAGCCGATGTTCGAAGGCACGATCGAAGACGGCCGCCAGCGCTTCACGCCCGTCGGCCGGCTTCGACTCGTGCAGCCTGAGGACCTGCGCGCCGTGCTGGCCTTCGGTTACGACGCCTGGAAGCACGGCAAGACCTTCGACCAATACTGCGCGGACAAAGACAGCGACCCGAACCATGTGCGCGGCAGGCGATACCTGCTCGAAGATGGCTCCGGCCGGGCCGTCTCGGCTCTGAACGTCCTGCGCTTCCGCGAAAGCCTCCTCGGCCTGGCATCGGTGGCGACGTCGCCGGAGCAGCGGTGCAAGGGCTACGCCTCGCTGCTGCTGCGCGCGGTCATCGAGCTCCATCGCTTCGCCCAGCCTGACACGCGTTTCCTGCTCTTCTCCGAAGTGAAGCCGGCGATCTACGAACGTCACGGCTTCCGCGTCCTGCCGGCCGAGCACCAGCGCTTCCCGAAGTCCGTAGCCATGGCCACCGGTGACGCTCCGCTCAGCGCCACCGAGGCCGAGTTCCTGAAGGCCTATTTCTAGGCTTACTTCTTGTCCGGGGCGGCCAGGGCGACCTTCTCGAGCCACTCCGCGATCTTCGGCTTTTCCGTCTCGCCGAAGGCGTGGCCGACGCCGGCCATCTCGCTGCCGACCACGGTCGCGCCCTTGGCTTTCAGGGCGGCGGGCAGGTGGCTGGTGTTCGGTTTGTTGGAGCCTTTCAATTCGCCCCAGCAGGCGTAGGCGAACTTCCCCTTGAGGTCATTCAGGGCGCCGAGCGAGGAGTAGGCCGTGCCGCCGCCGTCGACGAAGAGGAGGACGCCGAAGTGATCGGTGAGCCGGGGCTTGGCGCTGAGGCGGAGCATGCCGTCGATGGCGTGGCCGCCATTGCTGAAGCCGGCGATGATCGAGCGAGAGCGGTCGAGGTTGGGGATCACCTTGGCGATCTCCTCCAGCATGAAACGGTGGTAAGCCCAGACCTTCCCGTAGTCGCCGACCATGTTCGCCTGTTTGGGATTATTGGCGCCTTTCGGGTAGGGCAGGCCGACGAGGATGAAGTCGCCCGCGGGCAGGAAGGAACCGTTGGGCTGGTTGCCGCCTTCGCCGCCGCCGAGCCAGACGACGAGCGGGTATTTCTTCGCCGCGTCGTAATTCGCCGGAAGCTTGAGATGGCACGCCGCCCGGGCGCCTTTGCGGTCCACGGTCAGTTCCGGGAAGTCGAAACGCAGCGTCGCGCCGGGCGCGATCTGCGCCTTGAGCTCCGTGCGCGGCACCGCGGCCTCGTTCGCCGTCTCTGGCTTATCCGCTGCCACCAAGGACGCGCAGCAAGCGAGCAGGGCGAGCAGTCGGCCGGGGCGCATGGGGTTCAGCGGAAAGACTTCCGGCGCCAGGCGGCGTCGGCTTCGCGGTCGGTGCGGAATTCGATGACGCGTACGCCCTTGCCGCGGATCTCGAGGAGACGACGCAAGCCACTCCAGCTTTCGGCGAGGTCGTGACGTACCTTATGCGCGGCGCAGAGCTTGCCGAGGTCGGTCGCCTGCGGCGTGCCCCAGAGCTGCTCGAAGCGCGCGCTCTTCGCGACGGCGAGATGGTTGAAGATGCCTCCCCCTTGGTTGTTGATCACGACGACCGTGAGGTCGCCGCGATGGCCGTAGGCGGAGAGCAGGGCGTTGCTGTCGTGCAGGAAGGTCAGGTCGCCGCAGAGGAGCACGGTGCGCTTGCCGTCGAGCGAGGCGCCGAGGGCGGTCGAGACGGTGCCGTCGATGCCGTTGGCGCCGCGGTTGCAGAGGACTTCCGGGCCCGGGCCGGGCGGATGGTAGAACCACTCGACGTCGCGGATCGGCATGCTGCTGCCGACGAAGAGGCGATCATCGGGTCCGAGGGCTTCTTCGAGCAGCGAGACGACGCGTCCCTCGAAGGGCCAGTCGACGTTCACGATGCGCGAGAGCTTCTTCGCCGCGGACTTCTGGGCCGTCTGCCAGGCCCTGGCGTAGGCGGTGGAGCGAGCGGAAGCGGCATCGCCCGAAGGCACCAACTGACCGTCGAGACGGCTCCAGCGCGAGTGGGTCGGATCGGTGTTCTCGCCGGCACGGCCGAGCTGGATCACGGTGAGGTCACCTTCCTTGAGCCAGGCGCGGAGGACTTTGCTGGTCGGCAGCGGGCCGACGAACACGGCCGCCTGCGGGCGTAGCGCCTTGGCGGCTTTGGCGTCGCGCAGGGTGAGCTCGTAGCCTGAGACCAGCGAAGTATCGCCGGCCAGGTCGCCACGGAGCGTGCCCGCGCCGTCGGCGAGGATCGGCCAGCCGGTCAGGTGGGAAAGTTCGCGCAGGGCGTCCGCGCTCTCGTTGCGGTCCTCGAAGGCGTGCGGGCCGACCACGATCACGCCACGTTCTGTCTTTGGGAGCAGGCTGGCCACTGTGGCAGGCGTCAGGGTCGGAGGCACGATGCCGCAGGGCGGGACGGCGGTGAAGCTATCGAGATCGAGCCCTGCGGGCACCTTGAAGCCCTTTTCAGCGTCGGAGGGGGCGAGAGGGTCGCGGAAGGGCAGATTGAGGTGTGCCGGGCCGGCCAGAGGGCCTTGCGAGCGCTGCCAGGCGTCGACCAGCAGCTGGCGCCAGTGGCGGAGCAGG
>JAURFU010000051.1 GCA_030834165.1 Verrucomicrobiota bacterium | reverse complement strand
CCGGGACACGCTGTCGCTGTACCAGAAGATGTACAACGTCACCGCGGAGGAACGCGACGAGATCATCCGCGTGCTCGCCGAGGACGAAAGCGAGGCGGTTGGCTCGATGGGTGACGACACGCCGATGCCGGTGTTGTCACACAGGGCCCGCTCCCTGTACGACTACTTTCGCCAGCAGTTCGCGCAGGTCACCAACCCGCCGATCGACTGCATCCGCGAAGAGATCGTCACCTCCTCCGTCACCACGATCGGACCGGAGCGCAACCTGCTCGACCCGAACCCCGGCAGCTGCCACCTGATCGAGCTCCAGTCGCCGATCCTCACCAACGAGGAACTCGCCAAACTCCGCCACGTCGCCCACGGCCAGTTCAAGTCCGTCACCATCCCGACCCTCTTCGACGCCAAGTCCGGCGCCAAGGGCCTCGAGCTGGCCATGGATGAAGTCTGTCGCCAAGCCGGCCTGCACATCGATGCCGGCATCAACCTCATCATCCTGAGCGACCGCGGCGTCGACCGCAACAACGCCGCCATCCCGCCCCTGCTCGCCGTCGCCGGCCTGCACCACTACCTCATCCGCGAAGGCAAGCGCACCAAGGTCGGCCTCATCCTCGAGTCCGGCGAACCGCGCGAAGTGCACCACTTCTGCACGCTCATCGGCTACGGTTGCGCGGGCATCAACCCCTACCTGGCGTTCGAGACCCTCGACGACATGATCAAGCAGGGCCTGCTGGTCGGCGTCGACCACTACACCGCCTGCAAGAACTACGTGAAGGCCGCCACCAAGGGCATCGTCAAGGTCGCCTCCAAGATCGGCATCTCGACCATCCAGAGCTACCTCGGCGCCCAGATCTTCGAGTGCGTCGGCCTCCAGCAGAAGGTCGTCGACAAGTACTTCACCGGCACGGCCACCCGCATCGAAGGCGCCGACCTCGCCGCGATCGCCGAGGAGACCCTCGCCCGCCATCGTCGCGCGTTCCCCGAGCGCGTCGACACCCCCGCCACCCTCGAGGTCGGCGGCGACTACCAGTGGCGCAACGAAGGCGAAGGCCACCTCTTCAGCCCGCAGGTCATCCACTCCCTCCAGAAGGCCGTCCGTACGAACAACTACGACACCTTCAAGGTCTACTCCGGCCTGGTGAACAACCAGATGCAGCAGATCTTCACGCTGCGCGGCCTGCTCCAGTTCAAGGACCGCCAGCCGGTCGACATCAGCGAGGTCGAATCCGTCGACAGCATCCTCAAGCGCTTCAAGACGGGCGCGATGAGCTATGGCTCCATCTCGCAGGAAGCCCATGAGTCCCTCGCGATCGCGATGAACCGCATCGGCGGCAAGTCCAACACCGGCGAAGGCGGCGAAGACCCGGCGCGCTTCACCTGGACCAACGAACAGGGCGACTCCAAGAACTCCGCCATCAAGCAGGTCGCTTCGGGCCGCTTCGGCGTCACGAGCCGCTACCTGACGAACGCCAAGGAACTCCAGATCAAGATGGCCCAGGGCGCGAAGCCCGGCGAAGGCGGCCAGCTCCCCGGCGGCAAGGTCTACCCTCCGATCGCCAAGGTCCGTTACTCGACCCCCGGCGTGGGCCTCATCTCCCCGCCCCCGCACCACGACATCTACTCGATCGAGGACCTCTCGGAACTCATCCATGACCTGAAGAACGCCAACCGCGCCGCGCGCGTCTGCGTGAAGCTCGTCTCGGAAGTCGGCGTCGGCACCATCGCCACCGGCGTGGCCAAGGCGCACGCGGACGTCGTCCTCATCTCCGGCTTCGACGGCGGCACGGGCGCTTCGCCCCAGACGTCCATCAAGCACGCCGGCCTGCCCTGGGAACTCGGCCTCGCCGAGACCCACCAGACCCTCGTCCTCAACAACCTCCGCTCCCGCATCGTCGTCGAGACCGACGGACAGCTGAAGACCGGCCGCGACGTCGTCGTCGCCGCCCTCCTCGGCGCCGAAGAGTTCGGCTTCGCCACGGCCCCGCTGGTGACCCTCGGCTGCATCATGATGCGCGTGTGCCACCTCAACACCTGCCCGGTCGGCGTCGCCACCCAGGATCCTGAGCTCCGCAAGAACTTCAGCGGCCGTCCCGAAGACACCGTGAACTTCATGCGCTTCATCGCCCAGGAAGTCCGCGAGATCATGGCCCAGCTCGGCTTCCGCACCCTCAACGAGATGGTCGGCCGCACCGACGTCCTCGAGGCGCGCCACGCCGTCGAGCACTGGAAGGCCAAGGGCGTCGACCTCTCCAAGCTCCTCTACTCGCCGAAGGCCGGCCCCGAAGTGGGTCGCTTCTGCACCGAGAAGCAGGACCACGGCCTCGAGAAGGGCCTCGACCTCTCCGTCCTCCTGGCGAAGTGCCAGCCGGCCATCGAGAAGGGCGAGCCCGTCCGTTTCGAAGGCGAGATCAAGAACACCCACCGCGTCGTCGGCACGATCGTCGGCAACGAGATCACCAAGCGCCACCCCGACGGCCTCCCCGACGGCACCATCCACCTGAAGTTCAAGGGCAGCGCGGGCCAGTCCCTCGGCGCCTTCGTCCCCCCGGGCGTGACCATCGAGCTCGAAGGCGACGCCAACGACTACGTCGGCAAGGGCCTCAGCGGCGGACGCATCATCGTCTACCCTGACGCCAAGGCCACCTTCCCGGCCGAAGAGAACATCATCCTCGGCAACGTCGCCCTCTACGGCGCGACCTCCGGCGAGGCGTTCTTCCGCGGGATGGCCGGCGAACGCTTCTGCGTCCGCAACTCCGGCGTGACCACGGTCGTCGAAGGCGTGGGCGACCACGGCTGCGAATACATGACCGGCGGGCGCGTCGTCGTCCTCGGCGCCACGGGCCGCAACTTCGCCGCCGGCATGAGCGGCGGCGTGGCCTACGTCCTCGACGAGAAGGGCGACTTCGCCGTCCGCTGCAACAAGCAGATGGTCGGCCTCGAGAAGCCCGACGCGAACGATGCCGCCGAACTCCGCGGCCTCATCGAACGCCACGCCGAGCTCACGGGCAGCCAGAAGGCGAAGAAGCTCCTCGCCAACTGGGAAGCCTCCCTCGCCAAGTTCGTCAAGGTGATGCCGAAGGACTACAAGCGCGTCCTCCAGGCCATCGCGACGGCCCAGGCCAAGGGTCTCAGCGGCGACGCCGCCCTCAACGAAGCCTTCGAGATCAATTCCCGCGACCTGGCCCGCGTCGGCGGCGGCTGATCACCCAACTCGTCCACACCAAGCACCTTCTGCACCATGGGAAAACCTACCGGATTTGTCGAATACCAGCGCGAACTCCCGCCTGACCGCGATGCCCTCACCCGCATCGGCGACTGGAAGGAGATCCACCACCACCACTCCGACGAGAAGCTCCAGAAACAGGGCGCCCGCTGCATGGACTGCGGCGTGCCGTTCTGCCACACGGGCAAGCTGATCAGCGGGATGGCGAGCGGCTGCCCGATCAACAACCTGATCCCCGAGTGGAACGACCTCGTCTACCGCGGCCTCTGGCGCGAAGCGCTGGAACGCCTCCATAAGACCAACAACTTCCCGGAGTTCACCGGCCGCGTCTGCCCCGCCCCGTGCGAAGGCTCCTGCGTGCTCGGCATGAACAAGCCGGCCGTCACGATCAAGAACATCGAAGTCTCCATCATCGACAAGGGCTACGAGAACGGCTGGGTCATCCCCCGCGCCCCGTCGAAGCGTACCGGCAAGAAGGTCGCCGTCATCGGCTCCGGCCCCGCCGGCCTCTCCGCCGCCGCGCAGCTCAACTACGCCGGCCACAACGTCACCGTCTTCGAACGCTCCGACCGTCCGGGCGGCCTGCTCATGTACGGCATCCCGAACATGAAGCTGGACAAGAAGGAAGTCGTGCTCCGCCGCATCGCCCTCCTCGAAGCCGAAGGCGTGACCTTCAAATGCGGCGTCAACGTCGGCGTCGACGTTTCGCCCGAACAGCTCCGCAAGGACTTCGACGCGGTCATCCTCACCGTCGGCGCCACCAAGGGCCGCGACCTCCCCCTCCCCGGCCGTGACGCCAAGGGCATCCATCTCGCGATGGAGTTCCTCCACGCCAACACGAAGAACCTCCTGGACGGCAAGGCCCCCGACGCGACCATCACCGCCAAGGGCAAGGATGTCGTGATCATCGGCGGCGGCGACACCGGCACCGACTGCGTGGGCACCTCGCTCCGCCACGGCTGCAAGTCCGTCATCCAGCTCGAAATCATGGCGAAGGCCCCCGCCACCCGCGCCAAGGACAACCCGTGGCCGGAATGGCCGAAGACCTATAAGGTCGACTACGGCCAGGAAGAGGCCGCCGCCAAGTACGGCTCCGACCCCCGCGTCTACCTCACCACGGCCACGAAGTTCGTCGCCGACGAAAAGGGCAACCTCAAGGAAGTCCACACCGTCGAAGTCGAATGGAAGAAGGACGACAAGGGCGTCTTCGGACCCCAGAAGATCGCCGGCACCGAGAAGGTCCGCCCGGCCCAGCTCGTCCTGCTTGCCATGGGCTTCCTGGGGCCGGAACAGCCGCTGCTCGAAGCCTTCGGCATCGAACGCGACGCCCGCTCCAACGCGAAGGCCGAACATGAGAAGTACTTGACCAACGTCCCGGGTGTCTTCGCCGCCGGCGACTGCCGTCGCGGCCAGTCCCTCGTCGTCTGGGCCTTCAACGAAGGCCGTGGCGCCGCCCGCGAGTGCGACAAGTTCCTGATGGGCAAGTCGGAGCTCCCGTAAGCCCCGCTTCCATCGACCGCCGAAGCCCGACTCCTAGAGTCGGGCTTCTTGTTGGCGGGCATGCCGGCAAGAGAGCCATGACCTGGCCGACCATCCCACCCCCGCCCACCCAGACCAGTGACCGCATAGGGATAAAATCCATACGTCGGATTGAAAGACCCGGCCAGGCGAGATAGAAGTCCTCCGATGCGCCTCGCCCTGTTGCTTCTCACGACCCTCTGCCTGAACCCGGATTGTCAGGCCCTCTACATACAGTTCGAAACCGAAAAAGTGCCCGTCGAGCGCATCCTCGAGAACCTTCAGACGAAGCTCAAGCAGCAGCCCGACAGCTTCGACCTTCACTATCAGCTGGCACGCGCCCACGCGATGGCCGCCTTCACCGAATCCGGCGAGTTGACGGTCTACAAATCGAAAAACCCCCCGGGGGCCGTGCAGTACTCGGAAGGCGGAGGCGATAACGGCACGCCACTCGATTGGGGATTCCGCCACGATACAAACGACCGACTCAATGGCCGGGAAATCGGGAAGAACCTCTCCCGCTCGCTGAAGCACTACCAGGTCGCGATCGGATTGCTGCGCAAAACCGAGGACCATGCGAAAATCCGGTCGGAGATCAGCAAAGTTCATCTGGGTTATGCATGGTGCCTGGAGAAAGCAGGCCTGAAATGGCTGGCGCTGGAACGATACCGGGAGACCTTCTGCATCGCCTGGTCGCTCGAGGTATCAAGATCGTTCGACGTCCAAGCCTGGAAGGACGGGGTCAGGCTCAACCTCAAGGACTTGAAACCGATGACCCGTAGTCAAATCGAAATAAGCCACCTCGGCTCTGGCATCTGCCTGAGCGAGGAAGCCATAAGCTACATGCTTCGAATCCTGGACAAGGAAAAGGACTTGGCCGAAATCAGCATGCTGAATCACCATAAGAGAGCGCTGGAGAAGATGGGTCGCAGCGTGACCCCGATCCTCATCCCGCTCAGCGATGCGCCCTTCGAAGCATTGGTCGATCCTGCCGCCCAGATATCCTTCGACCTTGATGGTTCCGGACTCAAGCGCCACTGGGGATGGATCACGCCCAAGGCGGCCTGGCTGGTCTTCGACGGCAAGCAGTCCGGACAGATCACCTCCGGCCTCCAGATGTTCGGCAGCGTGACATTCTGGATCTTCTGGCGCGACGGCTATCAGGCGCTGGGCTCACTCGACGCCAACGGCGACGACATGCTGACGGGGGACGAACTTGCCGGATTGGCTTTGTGGCACGACGCCGACGGCGACGGCGTCAGCGACCTCGGCGAGGTCAGGCCGATCGCTGAGCATGGCATCGACCAACTATCCTGCCGCGGCGAAGCCGCCGGCCCTGGCTTGCGACTCAACCGTCAAGGCGTCCGCTTCAAGGACGGCACGTTCCGTGCAAGTTATGACTGGGACGCCCCGATGAACGCCCCTGCGGCGACCAAATAGGCCGGGTATCTTAGGTTTGCCGAACCGACCGCGCCGACCCACCCTGCCCTCGTGAGCACGCCCTCCCTCGAAGCCCTGAAGTCCGTCGCCCTGGCCACGGCCGTCGCCGCCGGCGACCTGCTCGCCAAAGGCGCGCAGATGAAGGTCAACCTCTCGACCGACGACGACGTGAAGATGCAGGCCGACGTCGACTCGGAGAACCTGGTGCGCGAGCGGCTCAAGGCGACCGGCCTTCCGGTCATCGGCGAGGAGCTCGGCGGCGACGCCTCCCTCTTCGACGGCGACGGACTCTACTGGGTCGTCGACCCGCTCGACGGCACCTACAACTACCTCCGCCGCCAGCCCTCGACCTGCGTGTCGCTCGGCCTCATGCGCGGCAAGGAACCGGTGCTCGGCGTGATCCATGACTTCACCGCGCGGAAGACCTACCTCGGCGTCGTCGGCGACGGCAGCTATCTCAACGGCGTGCGCATCACGCCCGGCTGGGTCACCGACATCAAGGACGCCTGCATCATGACGGGCTTTCCCGCCGCGGCCGACAAGTCCGGCCCCGCGATGCAGCTCTTCGTCCAGCAGGTCGCACGCTATAAGAAGATCCGCATGATCGGCTCCGCCGCGCTGGCGCTCGCCTACGTCGGCGAAGGCGTCGCCGACACTTATTACGAGTCCGGCACCAACCTCTGGGACGTCGCCGCGGGCCTCGCGATCATCAAGGCTTCGGGGGGTTACTACCGCCTGGTGCCGACCGGCAAACGTCCGCTCAACTATGACCTCTGGGCCTCGGGCCGCGAGGAGTGGACCCGCTGAGCACCCCTTCGGCGTGGACAAAAGGCGCGGGTCGGCTAGCGTGGCCATGTGCTCCTCGCCCTGCCCGCTCCGATCAAAGAAGCCGTGATCAAGCACGCGGCGGAGAACTACGCGGAGAAGATCCTCGGCCAGGATTATGCCTCGATGGGCTTCTGGGTGGCCCTCGCGATGGTGCTGGTCGCCCTGCCCACCCTCGGACGCCTCGCCGCCCGGCACTTCTTCGGCAAGGACGGCACCCTCGTGGGCATCGGCCTGACCGGGGTCCTCTCGGTGGGCCTGACCTTCGCCGCCATCTGCATGGCCGACACCAGCCTCACGGACGTCGTCCCTAAGTCGGTCGAAGTCCTGGCCATCTCCCTCTGCGCGGCCACGGTGGTGCTCCTCATCACCAGCGCCGCCAGCCAAGTCCTGAGCATGGCCTTCGGACCCTCCTTGGGAATGCAGCTGATCTTCTGGAACATCGTCTTCCTCGCGCAGCTGGCCACCCGCTTCCTGATGGATTTCTGGAAGCACGTCTGACGCGGCGCATGAAAGCGTTCTTCCACGCGGTCCTGTTCGCCTGGGCGGCCTGCGCCAGCGCGGCGCCGCTCCACCCGACCCTCGACGGCAAGATCGTGACGGGCTACCAAGGCTGGTTCCGGGCCGAAGGCGATGCCAGCGGCCTCGGCTGGGTCCATTACGGCCGGGGCAAGGGGTTCTCGCCGCAAGCCTACTCGTTCGACATCTGGCCGGACCTCGCCGAATTCACCCCGGAGGAACGCTATCCTTCGCCCTTCAAATACGCCAACGGGAGGACCGCCGACCTTTTCAGCAGCGTCCACCCCCTGACGGTGCGCCGCCACTTCCGATGGATGAAGGAGTATCGCCTCGATGGCGCGATGCTCCAACGCTTCGCCGTGAACCTGGGCAAGAACCGGGTCGAGGATTCGATGGAGATGGTGCTGCGCCACTGCGTCGAGGCCGCCAACGCCGAGGGCCGCTCGCTGACGGTGATGTATGACCTCTCCGGGCTGAAGCCCGACAGATTCCCGGCGGTCGCGGCCGACTGGCGCAGGCTGGTCGCCGAAGGACAGACCCGCCAACCCTGCGCCCAGCACCACCAAGGCAGACCCCTCGTGGCGCTGTGGGGACTGGGCTTCAAGGAAAGGCCGGCCGCCCTGCGGGAGTGGTCGGCGCTTTTGGCCGACATCAAGGACACCGGCGCCGCGATCATGCTCGGCATACCGACCCACTGGCGCGAACAGAAGAATGACTGCATCCCGGACCCTGGCCTGCACCGGCTCCTGCGTCAGGCGGACATCCTCAGCCCCTGGACGATCGGACGCTACGTCGACCCGAAGGGCGCGGCGGAGCTCGGTCAGAAAATCTGGAAACCTGACCTGGCCTGGTGCGCGGCCGAAAAGAAGGCCTTCCTCCCGGTCATCTTCCCGGGCTTCAGCTGGAGCAACCTGTCCGCCCTCCGCGGCGAGAAAGCCAAACTCAACCAGGTGCCCCGTCTCGGCGGACGCTTCCTCTGGTCACAGGCCGTCGCCGCCCGCACGGCCGGCGCCAAGACCCTCTACGTCGCGATGTTCGACGAGATCGACGAAGGCACCGCCATCATGAAGTGCGGCGGGCCGCGGCCGGTCGGCAGCTTCGTCGACCTCTCGGACGTCCGGACCGACCACTATCTCTGGCTCTCGGGTCAGGCCGGCCGGATGCTGCGCGGGGAGATCCCCGCGACGGTCGACCAGCCCAGGCGCTGAACCCGCCTTCAGCCCGTGGCCTGGAGGCCGGCGGCGATGGCGTTGAGCGAGAGCAGCATCTGCGGCAGCAGCGCGTCGGCCTCCTTACGGTCGCCTTCGGCCACCGTCTTGCGCCATTCCTTCAGCAAGGCCACCTGCTGCTCGTGGAGGAGGTCGATGGCGGACTCACGCAGGGCGATGACCTTGCGGAGTCGCGGACGGCCCTCGCTGAGCTTGGAACCCGACAGCTCGTCCAGCATCCGACGGGCCAGGCTATGCTCCGCGAGGATCCGGTTGAGGAAGAGCGAGCGAAGCTTCTTGTCGGTCACGAGACCGCCGTAGAGCCTCATCATGCTGCGGTTAGAAGCCAGGACGCTGGTGGACGCGTTCTTGAGCATGTAGCGCAAGGGAGCCCAGTCGTCGTAGTTCTTCCGGATGACCTCGAAGCCCTTCGGATCCTCCTCCTTCAGGCGGGCCAGGCCGGAGCCGACGCCATACCAGCCGGAGAGATAGAAACGGGCCTGGCTCCACGCGAACACCCAGGGGATGGCGCGCAGGTCCTCGAGCGAGGCCGCGCCGGTGCGGCGGGACGGACGGGAACCGATGCGGCTGGCCTCGATGACGTCGATCGGCGTCGCCTGACGGAAGAATTCGATGAAGCGCGGGGTGCGGATGAGATCCTGGTAGGCCTCGCGCGAGTACTCGGCGAGGCGGTCCATGACCTTGGCCTGGGCGGCTTCGCTGCGGACGGCGACGTCGTGCAGCAAGGTGTTCTGCGTCACGCCGGCGGTCAGCAGCTCGAGGTTGTTCACCGCGGTGATGTGGTTCGCGTATTTCTGGGTGATGCTCTCGCCCTGCTCCGTCACGCGCATCTCCCCCTGGATGGAACCCTGCGGCAAGGCGTCGATGAAACGATGCGTGGGGCCGGCGCCGCGGGAGATCGTGCCGCCGCGGCCGTGGAAGAAGACGATACGGACGCCGTGCTTCTCGCCGACGGCGGCGAGGTTCTGCTGGGCGCGGTAGAGGTTCCAGAGCGAGGCGAGGATGCCGCCGTCCTTGTTGGAGTCGGAGTAGCCGATCATCACCTGCTGGGTCAGGCCGTCGGTCAGGCCGGCGTCGCGGCGCGCCTTGAGCGTGCGCTGCGTCATCGGATGCGAGAGGAATGCGTCCATGATGCCGGTGCTGCGCTCGAGGTCGCCGATGGTCTCGAAGAGCGGGACGACGGGGAGCAGGCAGTAGGCGTCGTCGGACCCACCGGCGGTCAGGCCGGCCTCGCGGGCGAGGAGGTACACGGACAGCAGGTCGGAGACCGAGCGGGTCATGCTGACGATCAGCGAGCCGAGGCCGGCCGAGCCGTACTGTTCGATGTGCTCGACGAGCGTGCGATGGCAGGCCACGACCGCGTCGGCCTCCGGGCCGATGCTGGCCTGTTCGCGCAGGAACGGACGGGTGGACCGCAGCTCGGAATCAAGGAAGCCGAGGCGGCGGGATTCGTCCCATTGCCCGAAGTTGGCGTCGTCCTGGCCGGTGGCGGCGAGGAGCTGGCCGATCGCCTTGTCGTGGAAGGCGCTGTTCTGGCGGATGTCCAGGACCGCCATGTGGAAGCCGAACGTACGCAGGAAGCGCAGGAGCGGATCGAGCTCCGCGCGGGCGATGCGGCCGGCGCCGACTTCGATCAGGGTCTCGCGCAGGAAAAGCAGGTCGGCGATGACGCCCTCGGGCGAGCGATGCTGACCCGGGCCCAGCTCGCCGACCGCGTTCGGCAGACGCAACCGGACGAGGTTGACGTACTGCCGCCAGGTTTCGCCGATGTTGCGCCTGAGCGCGGCTTCGCCGGCTTCGCCATGGGCGGCGGCATGCTTCTCGACCTGGCGGCTGAAGACCGCCGGCGGTTCCTGCAGGTGGTCGCCGAGGGAAAGGCGCTGACCGAGCGTCTCAAGCCGCTCGTTGCAGATGGCGATGGCCGTGGAGCGGAAGAGATTGAGGGCGCGGGCGGTGACTTCGGCGGTGACGAGCGGGTGACCATCGCGGTCACCGCCGACCCAGGTGCCGAGGACGATCAGCGGCAGCGAGTCCGGGTGCTCCACGCGGTCGGGGTCGAGGCCGGCCTCCTCCCAGGCCTGACGCAGGCGCAGGTCCATGCTCACGACGGCGTCGGGGAAGACCTTGGAGAGGAAATAGTTGATGTTGCGCAGCTCCGACTGCACGTCCGGCTTCTGGTGGTAGATTTCGCCGGTGCGCCACAGACGTTCGAGGGCGACCTTGATCTCATCGCGGATGGCCCGTTGCTCGGCGGCGGTCCACATCTTGTTTTCCCTCCGGACGAGCAGCTTGTAAAGCTCGCGGTGGATCTCGAGGACGGTGGCGCGCTTGGCCTCGGTCGGGTGGGCGGTGAGCACGGGCTCGACGCGCATGCGGTTGAGCCGCTTGGCGATCTGCTTGTCGGTCAGGCCGGCGGCGACGAGGGCGCGGAGCGCGCGGCCCCAGGAGCCGGGATCGGAGGCGAGGCCATGCTTGTCCTCGCGGAGGCGCTTGGACTGGGCGGAGGCGTTCTCCTCGACCATGTTCAGGAGCTGGAAGGCGATCGAATAGGCCTGGACGCCGCGATAGGAGAAGATCTGCACGCCGCGCAGCTTGCGCTTGCCCATCCACGGCAAGGTGCCGGCGAGGTCCTTGTGGCCGAGCTGCTCGAGCACCTCGACGAAACAGGTCATCATGAAGTCGAGGTCCTTGTCGACTTTCTTAAGCCCGCGGGCGAGGTCGTTGCTGATGGCCATGCGACGAGAGTCGTAGCACGGGGGTGCGAAATCCCGCAACCGCAAACCCCCTCGGCTTGCTTCTCCGCCCGACCGACGTTTGATGGAAAGTCGCCATGGCGGACGCACGTCTCACCCTCCCCGACCTATGGCAGCAGGACGCCCTCCGCGCCCTGCGGCAGGGCGAGGACGTGATCATCCAAGCCCCGACCGGCGCAGGGAAGACCTACGTGTTCGAACTCCTCGTCCGGGGCGGCCATCGCGGTCAGGCGGTCTACACGGTGCCGACCCGGGCCTTGGCCAACGACAAGCGGGCGGAATGGCTGGCCTTGGGCTGGGACGTGGGCATCGCCACGGGAGACGTCAGCGCCAACCTCGGCGCCCCGGTCATCGTGGCCACGCTGGAGACCCAGCGCCACCGCTTCCTCGAAGGCCGCCACCCCGACCTGCTCGTGGTCGACGAATACCAGATGCTGGCCGACTCCCGACGCGGCGCGGCTTACGAGACCGTGCTGGCCATCGCCCCGCCCACCACCCAGCTGCTCCTCCTCAGCGGCAGCGTCTCCAATCCCAAGGCCGTCGCCGAATGGCTCCGCGGGCGCGGACGTAAGGTCACCCTCGTCGAGGAACACACCCGCCCGATACCCCTCGAGGAGATCTCGCTCGACGCCCTGGAGACCCGTGAACCCGCCGGGACCAAGGGACACATCGCCCGGGCGGTGATCCGGGCCGTCCTGGCCGACCTCGGCCCCATCCTGGTCTTCGCGCCGCGCCGCCGGGCGGCCGAACAGATCGCCCGCGACATCGCCGCCGGACTCCCGCTCGGCAACGGGCCGCCGCTCTCCCCGAGCCAACGCGCCCTCGCCGGGGACGACCTCAACCGCCTGCTCCGCCAAGGAGTGGGACTCCACCACAGCGGCCTGACCTTCGAACAGCGGACCGAACTCATCGAGCCCTGGGCCAAGGCCGGGAAGCTCAGCGTGGTGGTGGCGACGACCGGCCTGGCCTCCGGCATCAACTTCTCGCTCCGCTCGGTGCTGGTGACGGACCGTCGCTACGCGGCCGATCACGCCGAGCGGGAAATCCGCCCCGACGAACTCCTGCAGATGTTCGGCCGCGCCGGCCGTCGCGGCCTCGACGACCGTGGCTTCGCGCTCTGGACCGTCGACAGCCCCCGCCTCGGCGAAGCCAAGCCCCTCCAACTCAAACGCAGCGAAGGCCTCGACTGGCCCGCCTTCCTCTCGGTCATGCGCCGGGCCGAAGACCCGAAGTCCGCTGCGCAATCCCTCGCCCGGTCGCTCTTCACCCGCGAACCCATCGACCTCGCCTTGGATCGCCTCGACGAAGCCGCTCCGACCGACGTCCCTGAACCGGCGGCCGGCGCGACCCGCCAGATCCACGAAATCCTCGGGCGCAACGGCACCTGGCAACGCGAACGTCCGACCCACCTCGTACCGCTCTCGCAGGCCCTGATCTACGTCAAGGAGGCCTGGCATCCGGCGCTGACCAAACCCGACTCGTTGCGCGCCCTGCCCTACGGCACGCCCTGCAAGCTGGAGACCGGCGGCGAAGTCCGCTACGGGCGCACCGTCACGCTCGCCCATTTCCCGAAGGAGACCGGCGCTTCGCAACTGACCCCGGCGGAGTGGCTGCTCAAGGCCCTCCGCAAGCACGAGAACGGCCGCGGCCGGCCCCGCACCTGGAAACTGGAGCTGTTGGAGAAGGAAATCCTGCCGCTGCTGCCGGTGCTCACCCAAGGCGGCGTCGCGCACGGCGGCCTCTTCCTCGGCCGCGACAGCGTGCAGGTGAAGCTCGACTACGCGCGCGCCGACGTCCGCGTCTGGCCCGACGCCGACAACCATCCGCTCATCAACCCGCCGCGCCGCTCCGTCGCGAAGCAGGACATCAACCTCCGTGAAGTCCTCGGCGGAGGCACGCTGCACACCGCCCGCACCGGCCGTCTCTGGAAGAAACTAGGGCTGATCGACGCCTCCGGCCGACCGACCGAGCGCGGACACCTGGCGTCGCTCTTCCAGCACGGCGAAGGCCTCGCCGTCGCGGCGGCGCTCGAGGATCCGACCTACGAAGCCCATGCCCTCGCCTGGGACCTCGCCGAGCTCCGCGCCGGCGAACGCGTCGCTTCGGCGGGACGTAATTCCAGCCGCCTCGGAGCCTGCTGCCGCCTGACTTATAAGTCCCTCACCGCCGAGGGTTACCTCCGCGAGGGCCTGCCCGTCGGCTTCGGCGAGGGCTGCGCCGAGGCGCTCAAAGGCTTCGCCCTCCACGGCAAGATCCCGCCCGTCGACGCCGACGGACAAGGCCCCGGCCAAGGCGACCTCGAACGCGCGGTGCTCGAATGGCGGAGCACGCTCCAGCTCATCGCCCACGGACCGGCGCACCCTTCGCATCGCTGGCAGCAGCTGCGCGCCGCCGCCCAGGACGTGCTCGGTCAGATCATCGGACCGGCCGCCCCTGTCCGCTGAAGCTCACTTACCTGCGATCGCCTTCGCCGCCGCCTTGGCCATTTCGCCGGCGCCGGCGGTGTTGGGATGCACGCGGTCCGGCAGCATCTCGGGGAACTTCTCGAGCGCGGCATGCATGTCGATCACGCCGCAGCCGAGTTCCTTGGCGAGCGCGTCGACCCGCGGGATCTCCTTCCGGATGTTCTCCTCGTTGATGCCGAAGTTGCCCTTGCCGGGCACGGGCACCGGACGGCAGACGAAGACCTTGGGCCGGGTCTTCAGGGATTGGAAGGACTTCACCAGCTCGCGGTAGTCGGCGTCGAACTCCGCCTCATGCTTCCAGTTCTGCGGCTTGGTGTCGTTGGTCCCGAGCAT
>JAURFU010000050.1 GCA_030834165.1 Verrucomicrobiota bacterium | reverse complement strand
GATCGAACTTGGACGCACCCCAAAGATCGTCGTCACCCCCGACCCCGCCCTGCCCTGCCAGACCGTTCGGATCTACTACAGCCAGGACGTCCATGAACTCACCCGCCACTGGCGCAGCGCCGAGGTCCGCCAGGAAAACGGACGCTGGATCGCCGAAGCCCCGCTGATGGACCCGACGCAACCGCTCTTCGCCTACGCGAGCGTCGTCTACGCCACCCCGGAAGCCTACCGTAAGATCGCCAATCCGCCGGGCCTTGCGAATTCGGACACCTATTACTTCAGTTCGCGTGAGACCTGGGCGACGGCGTCGCAGCTCAAGGCCGCCGGCGCGCAAACGACCGATGGTCCTGAGCGGATGATCTGCGCGGACAGCGCCGCCTGGGGAGACTGGTATCAGATCAACGCGGACAATCCCGAGCTCTGGAGCGCCCACACCCGCAAGGTAAAGGACCCCAAGTGGCGCGGCCCGGCCGGTGCCAAGCTTTGCTTCGAGATCGCCGCCCGCGAGGACAGCTGGCTGGCCGTGAGGTTCAACAGCAACGATTGGGGCGCCTTCGTCGCCGGGCCACGGGCTGAATATGCGGTGGTCAAGAAGCTCGCGCTGAAGGACGGCTGGGCGACGGTCGAAGTCGACCTTTCCGAAGTGCGCGCGATCGGCACGACCAAGGCGAAGCTCGCCGACTGGAGCACCCTGACCGAGATCAGTTTCACGCCGAACATCCCGGCGGAACTCAAGACCGCGGAGATGACCACGCCGAAGGGCTGGGCGCGCGGGTTCGCCCCCAAGATCCGCAACCTGCGCTGGGAAGGCGGAACCTATGCGGAGAAGAAAATGATGCCCGCCACCCTGACCGAAGCCGAACGCACCAAGGCCTTCAACGACTCCATCAAGGCTTCGCTCGAACAGGAGAAACAGGACCGGAAGTAATGAGGTAGGGGCAGCACCGCGTGCTGCCCTAGGGAGGGCGCGGCGTAGCCACGCCCCTACCCTGCGTCCACCGTTCGGCGGACGCAGATACAAAAAGAACAGCACATGGTGCTGTCCTTACCTTTTTAGCTCAGACGACTTCAGGCAGCTGGTCCAGCGACGTGATGAACACGTCGGCGCCGGCCTTCACCTTCGCGCGGACGGCATAACGGCCGAAGCCGACGACCTTGTCGGCGTCACCCTTGACCTCGAGGTCGCTGGCGCCATCGCCGACCATGACGACGTGCGTGGCCTGATGCTCGGCACGGAGGCGACGGGCGACGACGTTCTTACCCTTGGACCGACAGGTCGGGCAGGACTCGTCGAAGCCGGCATAGGAACCATCGGCGTGGAAACGCAGGATAACGGCTTCGACGCGGTCGATGCCGAGGAACTGGGCGAGAGGCAGGATGGCTTGGGTGAAGCCGCCGCTGACGATGGCGATCTTCCAACCCGCGGCGCGAAGCTTCTGGAGCGTCGCCAGGGCGGTAGGCTCGACAGTCGCGATGTATTTCGCGCCGATCGCCTCGAGCTCGGCCTTGGTCGGCTTGATGATCTCGAGACGCTTGGCGAAGATGGCTTCCATCGGCGTACCGCCGTCCATGGCCGCATTGGTCATGTCCTCGACGGCCTTGAAGGTCTCCGGACCGCGCAGGCGGCCCAGTTCGTCGATGCCCTCGATGGACGAGAGGGTCGAATCACAGTCGAGAAGAAGGAGCTTCGTAGCCACGACGGACTACAAACAGCAACGCCGATAAGGTCAAGTAAGGGCGGCTTGACGCCCAATGCAGGGTTGCCAGACGAGCGGGGCTGCTCACTGTCGTTCGCACCATGGCCTGTACTGCTCCCACCTCTGCTTCCGAAGTCTTCTGCCGCGCCTCCAAGTGCAACCGCCTGATGGGCCGCGTGCTCATCGCGCTGGCCGTCGTGATCGCGATCGTCATCGCCAAGGGTGGTGCGGAGTTCATCCGCAACTCGGCAGCCGGCAACGTCGGCTCCGCCGAACGCATCGTCGGTTTCGTCGCCATCTTCGCCGCCGAGTTCGCGTTGTTCCTCACCGCCCTCTTCTTCGCCCGCCGTCGCGCCTCCGCCGCCCATCACGCCATGGTGAAAGCCAATAACCTGAAGGCTCTCGAGCTCCTCGCCGCCTCCGCGACCGACGAAGCCACGAAGAAGGAGATCCTAGCCCGCTCCGCCGACCTCGTCGCCGGCAAGCCGGGTTGCTGCAAGTAAGCGAAGCGGAACAGAGCTGGGCCAGGGCCAGCAAGACAGGGACAGCATCAACTGCTGTCCTTTTTTATGCCCGCAGCATCCTATCCGGTTTCCGGTCTCCCTTGGCTTGCGCCTCTCCTACCCCTACCCCTACCCCTTTCCCCACTTTTGCACCTTTGCACTTTTGCACCTTTGCACTCAATCTTCCCCCATGCGCTGCCTCCTCCCCTTGCTCGCGTTCGTCTCGGCCTTCGCGGCCGACGCCCCTGCCCCGCTCCGCGTCTTCCTCCGCTGCGGACCGAAGACCCATGGTCCGGGCGACCATGATCATCCCGCCTTCGCGCGCGACTGGCAGCCCCTCCTCAAGGAAGCCGGCATGATCGCCTCGGTCGGCGACGCCGACGAGAAAGGCGTGCAGACGTTCCCCTCCGACGAAGAACTCGCGCGTACCGACGTGCTCGTCATCCACCGCCAGGGCGGCGGCGACTTCAAGCCCGACGAACGCGCGCGCGTCGAGAAGTTCGCGGCCCGCGGCGGCAGTTTCGTGGTGATCCACGCCGGCGCCGTCGCCGGCAACAACGCCTCGGCCGACTTCTACAAGGACCTCGTCGGCGGATCCTGGCGCCAGAAGGTGACCAAGTGGCGCGAAGGCCCGATGCAGCTCAAGTTCGTCGACAAGGCCCACGCCATCACGAAGGGAGTCGCCGACTTCGGCATGAAGGACGAGATCTACTACGACATGGACATGCGCCCGGACGTGCATCCCCTGGCGACCGCGCCCACGCCGAAGAAACTCGGCGACGGCTTCGAAGAGCAGACCCAGCTCTGGACCTACGAGAAGGCCGGCGCCCAGCGCGCCTTCGTCTTCATCCCCGGACACACCTACGTGAACTTCAGCCGGCCGGACGTGAAGCTCCTGCTCCTGCGCGGGATCGCCTGGGCCGGACGCCGGGAGCCGGGCGAACTCATCGAGCAGGCCGCCAAGATGCAGATCTGCGTGTTCCCGGGCATCCCGCCTTCCGCACCGGTCAAGAAGTGAGCGGGAAGGGCCAGGGCTAGGGCCAGGGACAGGGCTAGAAAGAGTGAGTGGGCTCGAAACTATGTTCAACGAGCCCTAGCTCTAGCGCTAACTCCAGGCGGCCTAGCAGCCGAGGATCTCGCGGATCTTCGCGCGACGATAGCGGAAGATACCTTCGACCTTCTTCTTCACGAACGGATAGGCGACCTCGCCGAACGGCCAGAGCGGCAGCTTGTAGAGCACCTCGTCGTCCATGCGCGTCCTGCCGCCTTCATCGGCGAAGGTGTGCGTATGGAACCAGACGGCGTACGGACCCTTCAGCTGTTCGTCGGCGAAGGCGTAAGGCGGATCCCAGTGGGTGATGCGCGTGCGCCAGCCGAACGGGACGCCATTAAGGGAAAGACCGTAGTCGATCAGCGTACCCTGCTTCATCGCGATCGGGAGCGGGGTCTTGATGCGAAAACTCAGTTCCGGAGGCGTGATCGCCTGGAGGTTCTCGGCCTTGGAGAAGAAGTCGAAGACGCGCTCGATGGGCAGCGGCAGCAACGTGCTCTCGAAGTAACGGTGGACGCCCGTGGGCAAGGAGTTCGGTTTCGCGAGATGGTCGCGGCGGTGGGCGCGGATGACGTCGCTGTAATCGGACACGGGAGAGGGCGTTACGAGGCAGGCTGGCGTGCCCGAGGCGGGGTGTCAATAGACCCCTCGGGGAAAGGGCTTGCCGAGGAAGCCGGTCGGGTTTCCCTTATCGGCAACCCTTTCCAATGGCCTCCCCCCATTCCCGTCGCCAGACCACCGGCGCCTTCGGCAACAACAAGCCTCGCGACATCAAGCGCGACTTCTCCCGTCCCGAACCGGCCCCGGTCGACACCACCCCGCGGGAGCCGTCTTTCGCCGACAAGCTGATCACCTACGCCCAACCCATCCTCCAGCAGGCCGGCGGCAACCACACCGCCGCCAAGGGCGCGATGAACGTGGCCATCCTCATCTGGAACGCCGCCATCGAAGGCGAAGCCAAGATCGCCGACGCCAAGACCCGCCTGGCCGGCCTCCCCGGCGCCACCGCCGAGCAGGTCGAGGAGCTTGTCACCACCATGGTGGCCCGTAAGAACGAACTCTACCCCGAGGAGAAGCTAGTCGTCACGAACTTCATCCTGAAGCTCAAGCACAAGCAGTCCCAGTTCCGCGTCTCGGCGGTCAACATCAACCCGGAAGGCGTCAAGAAAGCCGACCTTTCGGACATGGTGAAGGTCTCGGTCTGATTCCGGCTTTTTCCCGTTTGCAGTCGGCTGGCGGGTGGTCTGATTTAAGGGCGCATGAGCACCGTCGTCCTCCGCAACGCTGAGATCATCAACGAGGGCCGTCGCTTCCGGGCCGACCTCCTCATCCGGGCCGGTCGCATCGAGCGCATCGGCGTCATCCCCGCCGGCACCCACGCCGACCAGGAATACGACCTCAGCCATAAGCTGCTGCTGCCCGGCCTCATCGACGACCAGGTGCACTTCCGTGAACCCGGGCTGACCCACAAGGCCTGCATCGCCAGCGAAGCCCGCGCCGCCGTGGCCGGGGGCGTGACCTCGTTCATGGAGATGCCGAACACCAACCCGACGGCCACCACGCACGAGGAACTCGAAAAGAAATACGCCATCGGCGCGGCGACCTCGGTCGCCAACTACTCCTTCTTCTTCGGAGCCACCAATACCAACCTCGAAGCCGTCAAGGGCATCGACCCGAAGAACGTCTGCGGCGTGAAGGTCTTCATGGGCTCCTCGACCGGCGACATGCTCGTCGACCAGGCGGCCACCCTCGAAGGCATCTTCCGCCACTCGCCGACGATCATCCTGACGCACTGCGAGGACACCCCGCGCATCAAGGCCGCCGAAGCCGCCGCCAAGGCCAAGTGGGGCGAAGACGTCCCCGCGGCCGAGCACCCGCGCCTGCGCGACGTCGAGGCCTGCTACCTCTCCTCCTCGATGGCCGCCGAACTGGCGCGCCGCCATGACGCGCGCCTGCACATCCTGCACATCACCACCGCCAAGGAGCTCTCGCTCTTCAGCGCCGCGCCGCTCAAGGGCAAGCGCCTGACCGCCGAGGCCTGCGTGCACCACCTCTGGTTCTCCGACGCGGACTACGCCCGCCTCGGCCACCAGATCAAGTGCAACCCCGCCATCAAGACCGCCGCGGACCGCGACGCGGTCCGCGCCGCCGTGGATTCGGGCGTCATCGACGTCATCGCGACCGACCACGCCCCGCACACCTGGGAGGAGAAGTCGCAGACCTACTTCAAGGCTCCGTCGGGCCTGCCGCTGATCCAGCATTCGCTGCTCATCCTGATGGACCTCGTCCGCCAGGGCGCGTTCTCGCTCGAGACCGCCGTCCAGCGCGCGTGCCACGCCCCGGCGATCCTCTTCGGCGTCGAGAACCGCGGCTTCATCCGCGAAGGCTACTGGGCCGACCTCGTGGTCGTGGATCCCGCCAAGCCGCAGCCCGTGACCAAGGCCGGACTTCTCTATCAGTGCGGCTGGTCGCCCTTCGAGGGCCACGCCTTCGGCAGCAGCATCGAACGCACCTTCGTCAACGGCGTCTGCGTCTACGAAAACGGCAAGGTCCGCCCCGACGCGCCGAAGGGGATGAGGCTGAGTTTTGATGGCAATCGTCGCTGAAGAGCGGCAAAGGAGATGACTGAGTCGATGGCAGATGACAGAGGCCTGAGTCGATAAAGACAGCGGAGGGGGCCGAGCATGTCGGTCTTGATTAAACGGCCCTTCAAGCCTGCGCGCCTCTGTCATCGATGCAGTCATCTGCCATCGACTCAGCCATCTGTCCTCCTCCTGTCCTTGCCACCCCTCCCCGCCTCCCCCTATTAGTCCGGCGTGTTCACCCTCCTGAAGACCGATACGACGACGGCCGCCCGCCTCGGCGTCCTGAAGACCCCCCACGGGGAGGTCCGTACGCCGGTCTTCATGCCGGTGGGCACCCAGGCCACGGTCAAAGGCCTCTCACCGCAGCAGGTCGCCGACACGGGCGCCCAGATCCTGCTCAGCAACACCTACCATCTGAACCTCCGCCCGGGCCGGGAGATCGTCCGCGCCGCCGGCGGTCTCCATAAGTTCATGCACTGGGACAAGCCGATCCTGACGGACAGCGGCGGCTTCCAGGTCTTCTCGCTCGCGAAGCTCCGCACGATCACCGACGAGGGCATCCACTTCAGCTCCCACCTCGACGGCAACAAGCTGTTCCTCGACGTGAAGGACTGCTTCGACATCCAGGACGCGCTCGGCTCCGACATCGCCATGGTGCTCGACGAGTGCCCGCCGTACCCGTGCGACCGCGCCGCCTGCGAGGTCGCCGTGACCCGTTCGATCCGCTGGGCGAAGGAGATGCTCCAGCTGGCCAAGGACCGCGGCTTCCTCGCCTCGGGCCGTCACCTGTTCTGCATCAACCAGGGCTCGGTCTACGACGACCTCCGCATCCGCTGCGCCGAAGAACTCGGCGGGCTCGACTTCCCCGGCCATGCCATCGGCGGCGTGAGCGTCGGCGAACCCGAGGAGCACATGCTGCACCAGGTCGGCCTCGTCGCGCCGCTCCTCCCCAAGAACAAGCCCCGCTACGTCATGGGCGTCGGTACCCCGCCCCAGCTGCTCCGCATGGTCGCCCTCGGCGCCGACATGTTCGACTGCACGATGCCGACCCGCATCGGCCGCCACGGCGGCGCGTTCACGCCCGACGGCCCGATCAGCGTGAAGCACCTCCGCTACAAGGAGGACCATCGTCCGCTCGTCGAAGGCATGGACAACTACACCTGCCGCCACTTCTCGCGCGCCTACCTGCGTCACCTGCATCACGCCGGCGAACAGCTCGGCGGCACGCTCCTCGCCCTGCACAACATCCACTTCCTGCAGGACCTCATGGCCCAGGCGCACGCGCACATCGCCGCGGGCGATTTCGCCTCGTGGTCCAAAGCCTGGTGCGAACGCTACGAAGCCGGCGCGAAGGACGAGATTCCGGCGGATTAAATACAGGAAATCAAAGGGGGACCGGAAACCGGGAAGTTTGCTGGGGCAATCAGTAGCCCCAGCCAATCATCCGGTCTCCGGTTCCCCCTAGAGTTTGGCTTAACTGTATTGGGGTAGGGTCACGACTGCGTCGTGACCTGGGGTAACCCAAGACAACTAGGGCAGCACGCGGTGCTGCCCCTACCTCGAAGCAATGGGGCTAGGCCTGCCCCCTCGCTTTGACCTACGGTCAAAGCGAGAAACTCTCCCCGCAGGAGCAGCTGGCCTTGGCGTTGGGATTGGAGAACTTGAAGCCGCCGCCGATCATCTTGTCGGAATAGTCCAACTGCGTGCCGCGGAGGTAGAGGGCCGACTTGGGATCGACCAGGACCTCGACACCCTCGGAGCGGACCAGGATGTCGGCCGGCTTGGCCTCGCCCACGAAACGCATCTTATACGAAAGACCGTTGCAGCCGCCGCCGGAGATGGCGACGCGCAGGAAACGACCCTGGGCCTCGCGTTCGGCCAAGGCGCGGACCTTCGCGCCGGCCGGAGCCGTCAGGCGGATCAGGCGCTCGTCGGCGACGCGCGGACCGGCGGCTGGTGCGGAGGTGTCCATCTTTCATCAGGATGAGCCCGACCCACGGAAAGACAAGCCGCCAGCCCCGTTCGGCCGCCTCCGGCCGGCCGCCTCGCAAAACAGGCTTGCCCGATGCCCTCCCCGGAGGGTTATGATGCGCTTCCGGGTCACGGTCGCGTAGCTCAGTTGGTTAGAGCGCAGCATTCACATTGCTGAAGTCACAGGTTCAAGTCCTGTCGCGACCACCACCCGGGAGCTTCCCGCCGCGTCCTCCGTAACGAGCGTCCGTGACCGGCTTCTATTACTTTATAATATTACAGGTCGGATTGTAATTAGGTATTCCCAGCGAACTGTCGCCTAATTAATCCATAGCCTTTCGATGACGAACTCCGCCACCCCGGCCACGTTCCTCCGCCGCGATCACCGCACCCCATCCTGACCTCACTTTCCGATGTCCGAGCCCTCTTCGTCGAAGCTCCCCGCCCCGCTCCCCGAGCTCCTGGCCTTCCTGCATGAACGCCAGGAGAAGCGGGGTAACTGCACCATGAAGGACCGCGCCGAACTCTGGCTGCGTTACGGCGGCGAGCAGATGGACATCTGCCCCCCTAACTTCCATCACGCCATCGCCACCTGGCTGGCCAACGCCGGCCTCGTCCACAAGGACAAGGCCGCGGATGTCGCGGCCGTGCTTTACTGCCTCGGGGTGACCAATTCGAACAATCTGTTCCAGAAAGTGAACCAAGGCAAGCTGGTCGGCCTGGGGATCGGGAAGAACGGCCGCCGCAACGCCAAAGGACAGCGCAAGACCTGAGCCGGGACCGCCCTGCCGAACCCGTTGACAAGGCCCCGGGCCTGCGGATGATGGGGGCATGAGCCGGCATCAGCAAAGGCGCCAACAGGAGGTCGCCCGCGCCCGTTCCTTCCTGGAACGGCGCATGAGCGACCTGCGCTCCCGCCTCGGCCTGAAGCCGGACGCCGCCCCCCTGCCGGGCGAAGCGGCCTACGAAGACACCGAGATCGGCCGCGCCCCGGGCCAGCTGCCCGCCGCCTCCCCCTTCGAATCGACCGTCCCCACGAAGTTCCGGGTCATCACCTACGACGAATCCAACTGCAAGGTGGAGGAATTCGCCGACCTGGACACCGTCGGACGCTACGCCGGCCGGCCCGGCATGGTCTGGATCCAGGTCCTCGGCATCACCGACCCCCAGATCGTCCACATCGTCGGAGCCTTCTTCGACGTCCCGATGCTGGCCCAGGAAGACATCCTGACGGCCACTTCCCGCCCCAAGTTCGAGGAACACGGCGACAAGCTGCTCGCGATCGCCCGCGCCGTCCGCATCGGGGTCGAGGAAGACACCCCGCGCGGCCAGCAGATCTCCATCGTCGCCGCGCAGAACTGGGTGATCTCCTTCCACGAGAACGACGAGAAGGTCTTCGAGGCCGTCGAGAAACGCATCGCCGACAACAAGGGCAACATCCGCAAGTGGCACGCGGGCTACCTGCTCTACTCCCTGCTGGATACCCTCGTCGACCGGCTCCTCTACCAGACCGACGAGATCGAGGACGCGACCACCGAGCTCGAGGACTCCATCCTCAAGGGCACCGACGACTGGGACCTCAACGAGGTCTACCGCCTCAAGCGCGTGGTCGTGCGGCTCAGCCGCCTCGCCCAGCCGCTCAAGGACATGGTGAGCGTGCTTGAGCACTACGAGCACCCCCTCCTGCCGACGTCCTTGGACATGTACCTCCGGGACCTTTACGACCATGCCATCCGCGCGGCCGACCGCATCGAGCATGCCCGCATGATCCTCCAGGACCTGCAGGAATACCACCACACGCAGCAGGAGCGGAAGACCAACGAGATCATCCGCGTGCTGACGGTCATGAGCTCGGTCTTCATCCCGCTCACGTTCTTGGTAGGCCTCTGGGGCATGAACTTCCACTTCATGCCGGAGATCCACACCGAGTGGGGCGAGAAATACGGCTACTTCCTTGCGCTCGGCTCGATGGTCGCCCTCGCGACCGGCATCATCCTCTGGATGAAGCGGAAGCGGTGGTTCTGAGGGCGCGAAGCGCCGCAGAAGAGAGGGCTGAGTCGATGGCTGGATCGATGACTGAATCGATCACAGGTCGGACACGTCAGCCAAAACCAACGGCGCCCAGCCTAAGGATTCAAGGCACCCTGCCTTATCTGCCATCGACGCTGTCATCGATGCTGCCATCGATTCAGTCATCTCGCCTCACGCACAATCCTGCGCGTCGACGTCGATGACGTCGATGACGTCCTCGTCCCCGAGGATCTTGGCGCGCAGGGGCAACAGGGCCGCGAGGAGCGACTTCACGCCGCTGACGAGATACCAGATGTGCACGCGGTGCTGGTCCTGGACCTTCTCGAAGGGGCACGGGGCCGGGCCGCGGATCTCACAGAGGCCCGGATGCAGGCGCTCGAGCTCCTTGACCCAGGCGTCGGCGACGAAGTTGACCTTCTCGGCGTTGCGGCCGCGGAAGACGTGGCGGATGAGGTGCCGGTCCGGCGGGTAGCCGAACTCGGCGCGCTTCTCGAGCTCGGCGGCGGCGAACCCATGGAAGTCCAGCCGCTTGGCGAACTGGATCGGGTCCGAAGCCGGCTGGAAGCTCTGCACGACGACGACGCCTTCGAGGTCGCCGCGGCCGGCGCGGCCGGCGACCTGCGTGAGCAGCTGGAAGGTGCGCTCGGCGGCGCGGAAATCCGGGAGCTGCAGCGAGAGGTCGGCGTCCAGGATGCCCACCAGGGTCACGCGCGGGAAGTCGAGCCCCTTGGCGATCATCTGCGTGCCGAGGAGCATGTCATATTTGCCGGCCCGGAAGTCGGAGAGGACCTTCCGGAAGAGGTCCTTCTTGCCCATCGTATCGGCGTCGATGCGGGCCACGCGGGCGCGCGGGAAGAGCTGGGCGATGGTCTCCTCGACCTTCTGCGTGCCGTAGCCCTTCCAGCGGACCTTGGGGGAACGGCAGCTCGGGCAGAGCACCGGGGCGCGCTCCTGATGGTTGCAGAGGTGGCAACGGGCGGTGTCGTCGGTGCGGTGGAGCGTCAGCGAGACGCTGCAACGCTTGCATTGCACGGCTTCGCCGCAGTCCGGACAGACCAGCGAACGCGAATGCCCGCGGCGGTTGAGGAAGAGGATGGACTGCTCGCGACGTTCGAGGCGGGCACGGATGCCGTCCGTCAGCTCGCGCGAAAGGATGTGCTGGCCTTTGGCGTGCAGGACCTCGCGACGCATGTCCACGATGCGGAAGGCCGGCATGGGACGGTCGTCGACGCGCTTGGTCATTACGTCGAGCGCGTAGCGGCCGGCGTTGGCGTTCTTCCAGGTCTCGAGGGAGGGCGTCGCCGAACCCAGCACGCAGGCCGCGCCGAGGAGCGAGGCGCGCATCACCGCGACGTCGCGGCCATGATACATCGGCGTCTCCCCTTGCTTGAAGGAAGGCTCATGCTCCTCGTCGACCACGATGAGGCGGAGGTTCGGGAGCGGAGCGAAGACCGCGGAACGGGCGCCGACCACCACCCTCGCCTGCCCCAAGGACATCGCCATCCACGCGTCGAAACGCTCGCCGGCGGAAAGATGGCTGTGCCAGACGACCACCTTGGCGCCGAGGTCGGCGAGGCGGGAGCGGAGCCGTCCGACCGTCTGGGGCGTGAGCGCGACTTCGGGGACGAGGAAGATCGCCGAGCCACCTTCGGCCACGACCTTGCGGATCAGCGCCACGTAGACCTCGGTCTTGCCGGAGCCCGTGACGCCGTGGAGCAGGTGCGCGCGGAAGGCCTTGGAATCCAAGGTCTGCGTGACGGACGTCACCGCGGCGACCTGTTCGGGATTCAGCGTATGTCCGGCCGAGGCGATGGTCTCCCCTTCGGCGTAAGGGTCGTTGTAGGCCACGCGCCAGAGCACGCTGGCGTCCTCCTTGACCGTGCCGGCCTTGATGAGGGCGTCGACGGCCTGCTGCGAGACGCCTAGGCCTTCGACCATCTTGGCGCGGTCGGCGGGTTCCGTCTGCGCGGCCAGGAAATCGATGACCTGCGCCTGGCGCGGGGCCTTCTTGCGGAGCTTGGCGAGCGCCTCGGCGTCCGGCGGAGCGATGAGCGTGAGCAGACGACGGAGGACGGGACGGACGCCCTTACGCACGGCGGCGGGCAGGACGGTCTCGAGGACGGAGTTCAGACCGCAGCCGTAGTAACCCGCCATCCACTCGGCGAGCTTGCAGCAGTCCGGCGTCATCACCGGCTGCTCGTGCTCGAGCGTCATGATGCTGCGGAGGCGCGCGGAAGGCGGCGGCTCGGCCGGATACTTCCACACGACCCCGATGCTCGTGCGTCCGCCGAGCGGCACGCGGACCAGCTGGCCGACCTTCAGGATGTCCTTCAGGGCCGCCGGCACCGAATACGAGTAGGCCCGGGCCCCGCCGTCGAACGGGACCACCTCGGCGACGCCGGGTTCGATTTCTCCGAAGAGATCGGGCACAGGGGGAAGGCTCGCCGAAGCGAGGCGGGGATTCAAGCGAGGGTTGCCGACCGGATCTCACCCAAGGGGTCAGGCCGTTACCGCCGGGCACTGATACCTTACAGCGGCAAAATAGGTCGTTTTAGTATCAGGGTAAGCCGGTAACGGCCTGACCCCATGATTTCAGGCGTGGACGTCGGTGGTCGGGACACCCGAGTGGGCCGCGATACGGGCGCACATCAGGGCCCAGAAGCAGCCGATGCAGTTGGCCACGACCAGCTGGAGGTCGGTGGGCATGCTGTAGAAGATGAGCGTGCCGGGGAACCAGACGAAGTAGTTCGTCAGCAGGTTCGGGAGGACCAGGCGGCGATACCAGCCCGGGCCCATCGCCGCGCGCAGGCGGGCGGTCTCCCAGCCGTAATCTTTCCAGAGGTGCGAGAGGGCGTTGAACGGCGCGCCGATGAAGATCGTGAACCCGGCCATGTCGACGAAGACCTTGAGCAGGACGGTCGGCAGGTTGGCTTCGGCCCCGAACCACACGGCTTGGAGCGAATAGAAATAGCTGACGAGCATGCCCATGAGCGCCCACCAGGTGATGCTGTGGACGAGGTCGCCGAGGGGATGGGCCGGGCGGAGCCCCGGGAACACCATGCGGAAACCCCAAGGAATGAGACCCGAGGTGATGGCCGTGCAGATGGCCGCGAAAGCCATCGGATTGGCGGCGTTGACGGCGCCGATCCGGTTAAGACCGGTCGCGACCGACGGAACGTGGTAATAGGCGACGACCAGGCCGGCGGCGGCGGACATGATGACCGCCAGCGGCAGGGCGATGTCCCGCAAGGCTTTGATGCCCGCCGTGAGCGGCGAAGCGGTGGTCGCGCTCATGCGAGGAACTTGCGGAGCAGCTGGTCGATGAGGACCGGGTTGGCCTTGCCCTGCGTGCGCTTCATGATCGGTCCCTTGAGCGCGTTGATCGCCTTCTCGTTGCCCGCGCGGTATTCCGCGATGGACTTCGCCACGGCCGGGTCGGCGATGACTTCCTGGACGATCTTCTCGAGCTCGCCGCTATCGCTGTTCTGGCGGAGACCCTTGGCGTCGACGATGGCGGCGGCGTCCCGGCCGGTCTTGAACATCTCGGCGAAGACTTCCTTGGCCTGCTGCTTCGAGATCACGCCGTCGTCGGTGAGCTTCACCAGGCCGGCGAGCTGCGCGGGCTTGATGGGGCAGGACGCGAGCGAAAGCGGCGCAGGCGCGGCTTCGTCGAAGGCGCCGACGGCGCCCGCCGAGGCGGCGAGGTCGCGGAGCAGGTCGTTGGCGACGAGGTTGGCGATGCCGGACGGATTGGCCGGATGGGCGGCCACGGCGGCCTCGAACCATTCGGCGAGGGCGCGGTCGTTCACGAGGACCGAAGCGGCGGTGTAAGGCAGGCCGAGCTTCTCGACGTAACGGCGCTGGCGGTCGTAGAGGTTTTCCGGGACCTGCTGGGAGAGGCGCGTGACGGTCTCGCGCGAGATCTTCAGGGTCGGGATGTCCGGATCAGGGAAGTAGCGGTAATCGTGGGCGTCTTCCTTGTCGCGGAGGACGTAGCCGCGGGCGAGTTCGGCGTTCCAGCCACGGGTCTCCTGCGTGATCGGGCGGCCGGCCTCGAGTTCGCGGATCTGACGGGCGGTCTCGTAGATGACCGTATCGCGGACGCTCGAGATCGAGTTGAGGTTCTTGGTCTCGGTGCGGGTGCCGAGCTTCGCGTCGCCGCGGCGGCGGACGGACACGTTGCAGTCGCAGCGGAGCTGGCCCTTCTCCATGTCGCAGTCGGCGACGCCGGCCTGGGTGAGCATCGCGACGAGCGAGCGCAGGAAGGCTTCGGCTTCGGCCGAGGAACGGAGGTCCGGTTCGGTGACGATCTCCAGGAGCGGCACGCCGGCGCGGTTGTAGTCGACCAGCGAGCCGCTGCCCGCGTGGCTGAGCTTGCCCACGTCTTCTTCGAGGTGCGCGTGGTGGAGGCGGATGAACTTGTGCTCGCCCATCACGTTGCGCGAGGCGCCCGGGAGCTCGATCTCGACCTGGCCGCCGACGACGACCGGGAAGTCCTTCTGGGTGAGCTGGTAGTTCTTCGGATTATCCGGATAGAAATAGTTCTTACGGTCCCAGGCGCAGCGCTCCGGGATCTCCGCGCCGACGACCAG
>JAURFU010000004.1 GCA_030834165.1 Verrucomicrobiota bacterium | reverse complement strand
GCAGGGCGACTTCCGGCGAATCGTTCACCACGAACAGCGCTCCGAAGTCGCGGCACAGTTCCGCGATGGCCAAGGCCTCGGCGACCCAGACGTCTTCCGGCAGACGCTTCGCGCGCAGCTGGATCCAGCGGACGCCGCCTTCGAGCGCGGCGCGGGCCTGTTCGCGATGCGCGAGCGGCGAGGCGTCGAGCGTCAGGAACTGCAGGCGGGGGAACACGGCCTTACCTTAGTAGGAGCGCTTCAGCTTGCGGGCTTCCTTGCCGTACCAGGCTCGCTCGAGGTCGAGGAAGGCGCGGACCGGGTCGGGCTGCTTCCAGACGGACCCGATGAACGCGATGCCGTCGAAGCCCATCTCGCGGGCCTTCGCCGCGTTCTTGGGCGTGATGCCGCCGAGGGCGTGGACCGGGGCGCCGCCTTCGGATTTCCAGCGCTGCAGGATCACCTCGTATTCGCGGAGCGTGCGGCGGGGGCGATGGTCCTTCTTGGAGACGGACTCGAAGATCGGGGTCAGGAAGACGTAGCCGCAGGCCTTGTCCGTCGCGCGCAGCTCGTCGTAGTCATGGCACTTCACGCTGACCGTGGCGTGCTTGGGCCAGCGACGCGGGACACGTTCGCCCGGATGCATCTGGAAGCCGCCGAGGCGGTGGGCTTCGACGAGGTCGGGCTCTTCGCCGAGGACGATGCGCGGCCAGAAGGCCTCGGGGATCGCGCGGAGGAATTGTTCGTAATGGCGGCGCTCCCAGTCCTTGCGGACCTGCACGTGCAGGCGGCCGAGGCCGGCGTCGAAAAGCCGGCGGACCATCTTCGGATCCCAGCTGCCGTCGTTGGGAGTGAACAGGACGAGGTTCTCCGGGGCCGGGGCTTCCGGCTCGTTGACGAAGAGACCTTTGATGAACTTGAACATGAAGGGGGAATCAGCCGCCTTGGGCGGCGCGGATGACGAGGATGCGGGCGCCTTCGGCCAGGGCCTGGGCGGACCAGCGGGAGCGCGGCACGACCTGCTCGTCGACGGCGGCGGCGACGGCCGGCTCGTGGGCCACGCCGAGTTCGGCGAGGAGCTCGGCCAGCGTCCGGGCGGCGGTCTCCTTAGGCTCATCGTTGACGGTCACGCGCATACGGGACGACCCTGCCCCCCCGCGGGCGGGCTGGCAAGCGGAGGTTTGGGGTTGCGGGCGGGGTGCCTTGGGATTGCCTCGGACCCATGAAAACCCTGCGTCGCTGCCTCCTCTCCGCCCTGGCCGTCGTGGCCGCCCTCGCCCTTTCCTCCTGCTCCAACCACAAAGAATCCATGAAAGAAACCGCCCCCGGCGCCGGCTCCACCCCGCGCGCCATCATCCACACCAACTACGGCGACATGACCGTCGAGTTCTGGCCCGACGTCGCCCCGCGCACCGTGGACAACTTCCTGAAGCTCTCCCGGGAGAACTTCTACAACGGCACGGCCTTCCACCGCATCATCAAGGGCTTCATGATCCAGGGAGGCTGCCCGCATTCCAAGATCGGCGCCCGCGGCATGCCCGGCACCGGCTCCCCCGGCTACCAGATCAAGGCCGAGTTCAATAACCGCGCCCATGAGAAGGGCGTCCTGTCGATGGCCCGCTCCGCCGACCCGGACAGCGCCGGCAGCCAGTTCTTCGTCTGCCATGGCCGCGCCCCGCATCTCGACAACCAATACACCGCCTTCGGCAAAGTGGTCGTGGGCGAAGAAGTCCTGAACAAGATCGCGAATATCCCCTGCGTCGGCATGGAACGCTCCACCCCCACCGAACGCGTGGAGATCACCAGCGTCGAGATCGTGGAAGCCAAGTAAGGCTTCCCTCTTTACAGCCCCCCTTCACTGCCCTAGACCAGACTCCCCCATGAAATCCCTACGCTACCTCGCGGTCCTTCCCCTGATGGCCGCCGCCTCCCAGGCCCTCACCTTCGATGTCCAGCTCGGCTACGGCAAGCCGAACGCCCCCCTCGCCACCGGCGGGGCCTCGGACAACACCTCGGTCGTCGGTCTCGGCATCGGCACCTACCTGACCGAAAACTCCCACCTCGGCCTCAACCTCAGCACCCGCGACATCGTGGCTCCTGACGACAACGTCGACGCCACCGCCCGCACCGCCCTCATCGAATACACCTACGAGCTCAACTCCGCCGGCGGCATCAAGCCCTTCGTCGGCGCCGGCATCGGCTATGGTTGGCTCAAGAACACCGCCAAGTCCACCGCCCTCGCCTCCGACGTCTTCGCCGGTCTCCGCTTCGAGATCAACGAAAACGTCGACTTCACCCTCACTGCCCGCCTGCACCAGCTCTACAACGTCGACTTCTTCGATGTCGTCGGCGAGAACAACCGCCAGGTGAACAGCTTCGAAGGCGTCGCCGGTCTCCGCTTCAAGTTCTAAGCGGCCGACCAGCCCAGACAAAAGCCGCCCGACCGGGCGGCTTTTTTGTGTCCGGATGGGACGGGTGCTCAGGGCTGCAGCAAGCCCTGGTCCTTCATCCACTCACCGAGCAGGTCGGTCCAGCGACGCGCGGCGAGGCAGCGCTCGGAAGCGCCCCAGCCGTGGCCGCCCTTGGCCCAGACGTGGACTTCGGCGGAGCCGCCCATCGACTTCAGAACTTTGGCGAAGGCCATCGAGCCCTCGGCCGGATAAGGATCGTCGGCGCTGTGGGCGAAGAACGCCGGCACCGGCTTCACGCCCTTGGGCGGTACGACGCCGTCGGGCCCCTCGCGGAGGATGCTGTCGGGCTTGTCCTTCTCGAAGAGATAAGCCGGGTAGACCATCACCGCGAAATCCGGGCGCGGCGCATCGGGGGCGGCCGGGGCGTAGGCGACGCGCGCGGCGAGGTTGCCGCCGGCGGAGAAACCGAGGATCCCGATCTTCTTCGGGTCGGCGTTCCACTCGGTCGCGCGGGCGCGGACGAGGCGCAGGGTCTCACGGGCGTCCATCACCGGGACGACCCAAGGCTTGTTCGGATCGCGACGCGGCACGCGATACTTCAGGACCACGGCGGCGCTGCCGAAGGCGTTGAGCCGCTTCGCGACCTCGCTGCCTTCGTGCGTCTCGGCGAGGATGTTGTAACCGCCGCCGGGGCAGACGATGACGAGCGGCGCGCCCGGTTTGGCGGCCGGGTAGACGACGAACTCCGGGATGAAGACGTCGCCGCGGTGCGTCTGCTTGTTGATCGTGCCGCGCGGGTCCTGGCCCGGCTTGAGCGTGAGCGTCTCGGCGGGCGGGGCGCCGTCCCAGACGGCGATGGGGGCGAGCGGCGCGGCGACGCAGCCGACGAGCGTCAGGAGCAGGGGCGTGAGGAGGAGCGGTTTCATGGGGAGATCATTCATGGCGCAGGGCTTCGATCGGGTCGAGCTTGGCCGCGCGGAGCGCAGGGTAGACGCCGGCGACCAGGCCGATCACCACGGAAAAGGCCAGCCCTTCGCCCATGATGACCCAGTCGAGGGCCGCGACGGCGCCCGTGGGCAGGGCCTGGGTGAGGATGAAGTTCATCAGCGACACGATGCCGACCGAGACCAGCAGGCCCAGGAGGCCGCCGACGACCGAGACCACGGCGGCTTCGGCGAGGAACTGCAGGAAGAGGTCCGAGCCACGGGCGCCGACCGCCTTGCGCACGCCGATCTCACGGATACGCTCGTTGATCGAAGCGAGCATGACGTTCATGATGCCGATGCCGCCGACGAAGAGCGAGATGCCCGCCACGCCGCCGAGGGAGAGCTTGAAGGCGGACTCCGTCTTGCGGAAGTCCTCGAGCGTCTGCTCGTTGGTCGAGATCGAGAAGTCCCGGAGCCCCTTGTGCGCCGCCAGCATCGTGCGTTCGGTCTGCTCGACCGCGTCGCGCAGCTGCTCCGGATCCGCGATGCGCAGGCCGAGCCCCGTGAGGCGGTCGTTGCCGATGTACTTGGTGAGGGCCGTGCTCACCGGAATGAACGCGCCGCTGTTGCGCCAGCGCCAGGAGCCGCCGGAGCTGCGGGAGCTCGCCGAACGGACCTGCATGCCGGTGCCCTCGATGTTGTTGAGGACACCGATGACGGTGAAGCGGCGGCCGCGGATCCGGACGACCTGGCCGACCGGATCGACGTTCGCCGGGAAAAGCTCCGGGACGACGGCGGAGCCCAGGACGATGACGTCGGTCATGTTGAGCACGTCGAGGTCGCTGATGAAACGGCCCTGGTCCGGCTCGACCCAGCGTTTGGCCACCGGCAGGTAGTCGGCGGTGACGCCGGTGACGTAGGTGCTGAATTCGCGGCCGTCGTGGACGATCTTCTCGTAGCCGACGCGGGCCTCGGGCGAGATGTTGCGCACCAGGGGGACCGTCCGGCGGAGGCTCGCCACGTCGCGCATCGTGAGTCCTTCGGAAAGCTCCGCCAGATGTTCCTGCTCCTTCGGGAGCAGCTCCCGGACCACGGTGATCTTCTCGATGCCGCCCATCGCGTCGACGAACTGGCGGAAGTTGCCGACCATCCCCTGGACGACGGTGACCATCGCGACGAGCGAGGCGACGCCGAGGATGATGCCGGACATCGAAAGCAGCGAACGGACCTTGTTGGCCTGCAGCTCGCGCAGGCCGTTGATCACGGCGGGCCGGACGCGGTCGAAGAGCCTCATCGGACGCGGTCCTCCTGGACGAGGCCGGCGCGCATCGAGATGACGCGGCGGGCCTTCTCGGCGACGGACAGGTCGTGCGTGACGAGCACGACGGTGATGCCTTCCTTGATGAGCGACCCGAGCAGCTCGAGCACGCGGTCGACGTTCTTCACGTCGAGGTTGCCGGTCGGTTCGTCGGCGAAGATGATGGAAGGCGTGCCGACGATCGCGCGGGCCACGGCCACGCGCTGGCGCTCGCCGCCGGACAACTGGCCCGGACGATGGCCCAGCCGATGCGACATCCCCACGCGCTCGAGGGCGGCGTGCGCCGCGGCCAGGTTGGCCGCCGGATCGGTGCCGTCGCGGTAGAGCAACGGCAGCGCCACGTTCTCCTCGATGGTCAGGCGGGGCAGCAGGTTGAAGGCCTGGAAGACGAAGCCGACGCGGTGGGCCCGGTACCAGGCCCGGCGGTCCGCGTCCAGCCGGGCGACCTCCTCGCCGTCGAAGACGATGCTGCCTTCGCTCGGCGTGTCCATGAAGCCGAGGATGTGCATGAGCGTCGACTTGCCGGAGCCGGAAGGCCCGAGGATGGCGACGAACTCGCCTTTCTGGAAATCGAGGTCCACGCCGTCGAGGGCATGGACGTTCTCATCGCCCATGCGGTAGGTCTTGCGGAGCCCGCGGATGGCGATGAGCGGCGGCATCTCAGCGCGACTGGGCGGGGCGGACGAGGCTCACCACGTCGCCGAGCGCGACGCCCTCGCGCACCTGGGTCCAGCTGGCGTCGCTCAGGCCGAGCTTCACCTTGCGGGCCTCCCACTCGCCGTCGGCGGCGCGGACGTAGACCACGCGGTCGGCCCCGTCGACGAAGACGGCCGACACCGGCACCGCGACGCAGCCCTTGACGCTGTCGACGGTGACCGTGACGTTGCCGCTGATCCCGGGCCGCACGCCGTCGCCGGCCGGGAAGGAGACCTGGGTCGGGAAGACGCGTAGATCGGGGACCTTGAGGTCCGCGGTGCCGAACGGCGTCATGAACGTGATCTTACCCTGCTTGCGCAGCCCGGGGATGGAATCGAAGGTCACGACGGCGTCCTTGCCCAGCTCGACGCGGGTGGCCGCGAACTCGTTCAGGTTGACGTCGACGCGCAGCACCGAGGTGTCGGAGACGGTCATCAGGGGCGTGCCGTTGTTGATCGACTGGGCGCCGATGACGATCTGGCCCTCGAGCACGTTGCAGTCGGAGACCTGCCCGTCGTGCGGGGCGCGGATGATCGTGCGCCGCACCATCTCGACGGCGGTGTCGAGCTTGGCCTGGGCGATGTCGCGCTGCAGCTTCGCGACCTCATAGGCGGTGCGATGGTCGAGCACCTCGCGTTCGGAGACGAAGCCGTTCTTGACGAGCACCTCGACGCGACGGAGGTCGCGCTCGAGCCGCTCCAACGTGAAGGTCTGCAGCTGGACGGAGCGTCGGGCCTGCTCTTCGTCGGCGTTGGCGAGGACAGGGTCGAGTTCGACCAGGACCTGGTCCTTCTTCACCATGTCGCCGGTCTGGACATGCAGCTTGAGGATGGGGCCGCTGACCTGGGCGCGGATGGAGCTGTAGATGACCGCCCGGACGAAGCCCGCCGCCTCGACCGTCTCGCGGATGTCGCGCTTCTCGGCCCGGGCCTCGTTGGACGACGCGCCCGTGCGGACGGGCTTCTTCGCGGGCCAGAAAGCATAGGCGAGGCCGCCGACGACCACGGCGAGGAGGAGAGGCTTGAGGAACTTCATGGGGTGGTGGTCAGAGGAGGCAACGGGTCGGTCTCGCCGAGGCCGCCGGCGACCTTGAGTTCGACGGCGTCCATGGTGAAACCATGGCGGGAAAGGATGGAGCCGTCGAGCCGGGCCACCCGGGCGGAGGCGGAACGGGCGTCGAGGTGGGCCTGCACCCAGGCGAGCTGCGCGACGTCGAGGGAAGCCTGCGCCTGCAGCACGCGCGGCAGGTCGGACTGACCGGCGGCGTATCGGGCGCGCTCGCCTTCGTAGGACTGTCGCTGGAGCTCCAGGGCGGAGGTGGCCGCCTCGACCCGGGCGCGCGCGGCCTCGAGGTCGCGCCAGGTAGCGCGGGCGGAGAACACGAGGGACTGTCGGACGTCGGCGAGGCGGAGCTCGGCCTGCCGGCGGGCGCGGGAGGCGGCGCGCAGGTTCGCCTCGGCCTCGCGGAAGCCGAGCGGGAAGGAAAGGCGGAGCTCGGCGAAGTTCGTCCAGCCCGCCTGGCGACGGTAGTTGTCGAGGCCGCCCGAGACGCCCGCCCCGGCGCCGCCGGCTTCGCCGTAGCGGCCGGCGCCGACGGAAAGGTTGAGGCTGGCCTGGTCGTTCTGTTCGGCCTGGGCGACGAGGGCCTCGGCCTGGACGATGTTCGCGCGCTGGATCTCGGTCGCGAAGTCGAAATCCGCGACGACGCGGATCCACGGGGCGAACGGCGCGGCCGCCGGGACAGGCGTCGTCGGCAAGGTCTCCACCGCGAGCGGCTGCGCGACGTCGTCGGCGGTGCCTTGGCCGAGCAGGCGGCGCAGGCTCATCTCGGCGTTGTCGAGGGCCTGCCGGGCGTTCAGGACGCCGACGCGCTGGGCGGCGACGTCGGCTTCGGCCTGGAGCTCCTCGAGGATCGTCGCGTCGCCGAGGGAACGGCGCGCGCGGATCTGCTCGAGCAGCGAGCTGGCGGAGCGGAGGCTGGTCTCGCGGAAGGCGACGAGCGCGCGGGCGGAGGCGAGCGACCAATACCCTACCTCGGCGTCGCGGATCAGGTCGAGCGCGGCGGCCCGCAGGGAGAGGCGGCTGCGCAAGGCGGCCTGCCGCGCGGTGATGAGCGGCGTGAGGTTGACGGCCCGCCAGCCGCCGGCGAGCAACGGCTGCGTGTAGGCGATGTTCGTCCCGAGGTCGTACGAGGAGGCCAGCCCGACGGAGCCGGAGTCTGCCCAGGTGCGCGTCAGCCCGGTGCCCAGCGAGAGCGTGCCACCCCAGGTGAAGCGTTGGCTCAGGCTCAGGTCCGAGTCGTGGATGCGGCCGGCCGGGTCGCCGTTGAGGATGTCGGCCGGGGTCCGGCCGCCGCTGAGACGATTGGTCCAGGCGAACGTCGGGTCGAAGACCGAGGCTGAGACGTCGACGGCGTCGAGGGCGCGCCAGGCGTCGAGGCGCGTGACGGCCAGTCCGAGGTTGTGCTCGAGGGTCCGGTCCACCGCCTGGCGGAGGGTGAGCGGGGCCGAGGAAGCGGGCGCAGCCGGACCGGCGACGGCCAAGGCGGCCGCCGACAGTAAGGCCATGGAGAGCGCAGACCGCATCAGTGAGGGTAAGTACCTCATGTCACGGACTTTGTTCCAGCGTAAAAAAAGGCGCGCCGATAGGCGCGCCGTGCGAGAAAGCCGCGTCGCAACTTACTTACCCTTGGCGATCTCGACGAGTTCGACCTCGAATTCGAGGACGGACTTGCCGGGGATCGGGCCCTGGCCCTGATCGCCGTAAGCGAGGGCGGACGGGCAATAGAGGACGATTTTGCCGCCGACGCCGATGAGCTGCACGCCTTCGGTCCAGGCGGGAATGACGCCGCTGAGGGGGAACTCCGAAGGCTCATTGTTACGGTTCTTGGTCGAATCGAAGACCTTGCCGTCGACGAGCTTGCCTTCGTAGCGGCACTTCACGGTGGAGGCCGCGGTGGGCTTCACGTCGGAACCCGCGGCGAGGATCTTGTAACGGAGGCCGGAGGCGGTCTTCGTCACCGACTTGTCGGCGTCGATCTTGGCGAGGAACTCGTCGTTCTGCCTGCCCCACTTGCCGGCCTTGGCGTTGACACGCTCCTGGAACATGGCGTCGGCGCCGTCGCCGAGCTCGGCGGGATCGAACTTCGGCTTCTCGCCGCGCATGGCTTGGCGCACGCCGACGAGGAAGAGTTCGATCTCGTCGTCGGTGAGCTCGAGCTGCGAGTTCACTTGCGGCATGGGGGACTGGCTGGCGATGGAGTAGCCGAGCATGGTCCAAGCCTGTTTGGCCTGTTCAGGGGTGAGGGTCTTCACTTTGGGTGCGGGGGGAGGAGTGGGGGCGTCGACGGCGGGCTTGGGCGCGTCGGCGGCATGGAGGGACGCGACGGCGACGGCCAGCGCGGCGAGGACGGGGTATTTCATGGGAAAGCAGTTCCTACCCGATTCAGGCCTTCGGGGGAAGCACCTTTGCGTGCTCCTGCAAGGAACTGACCGTGAGGGGGTGTTCGCGCAGGGAACGGATGCCGAGGACGGCCGCGCGGGCGGCGTTCATGGTGGAGGCCATGTAGACCCCGCGGAGGACGGCTTCGGCGCGCATGGCGTTCTCGTCCTTACGCGGCAGCATGCCCGCGGCGGTGTTCACGATCATCTGCAGCTGGCCGTTCTTCAGGAGGTCGAGCGCGTTAGGGCGGGCGCCTTCCGAGATCTTGCCGAGCTTGGTGACCTTGATGCCCGCGGCCTCGATGGCCGCGGCGGTACCGCTGGTGGAGAAGATGTTGAAGCCGAGCGAAGCCAGGTCGCGGGCGACGGCGACGGCGCCCTCCTTGTCGCGGTCCTTGACGGAGAGGAAGGCGCTGCCGGCGACCGGGAGCGCGGGCTGGGCGGCCATCTGGGCCTTGGCGTAGGCCATGCCGAGGTCGTCGTCGCAGCCCATCACCTCGCCGGTGGAACGCATCTCGGGCGAGAGCGCGACCGGGGCGCCGGGGAAGCGGCTGAACGGGAAGACGGATTCCTTGACGGACCAGTAGGGCGGACGGATCTCGCGGGTGAAGCCGAGGTCCTTGAGCTTCGCGCCGAGCATGCAGAGCGAGGCGAGCTTGGCGAGCGGCACGCCGATGGCCTTCGACACGAACGGGACGGTGCGCGAGGCGCGCGGGTTGACCTCGAGCATGTAGACGACGCCGTCCTTGATCGCGAACTGGATGTTCATCAGGCCGACGACCTTGAGGCGCTTGGCGAGGGAATGCGTGATGCGGCGGACCTCCTCGACGAGGGCCGGCGAGAGGGAGTGCGGAGGCAGGACCATGCCGGCGTCGCCGGAGTGGACGCCCGCGTGTTCGATGTGCTCGAGCATGCCGCCGATGACGGTGGTCTCGCCGTCGGAGATCGCATCGACGTCGAGCTCGATGGCGTCCTCGAGGAACTTGTCCAGCAGCACCGGCTTGCCCGGGGCGACGTCGAAGGCCTCGCGGACGACGGACTTCAGTTCGTCCATGCCGTAGACGATGAACATGCCGCGGCCGCCGAGCACGAAGGACGGACGGAGGAGGACCGGGAAGCCGATCTCTTCGGCGGCCTTGTAGGCTTCTTCGGCCGAGAGGGCGGTCTTGTTGACCGGCTGGCGGATATCGAGCTCGATCAGGATGTCCTTGAAGAGCTGGCGGTCCTCGGCGAGCGCGATGCTCGCGGGCGAGGTGCCGACGACGGTGACGCCATGGGCCTCGAGGTCGGCCGCAAGGTTGAGCGGGGTCTGGCCGCCGAACTGGACGATCGCGCCGACGCACTGTTCGGTGCGGTAGATCTCCAGGATGTCCTCGAGCGTGAGCGGCTCGAAGTAGAGTCGGTCGGAGGTGTCGTAGTCGGTCGAGACCGTCTCGGGATTGGAGTTCACCATCACCGTCTCGTAACCCGCGGCGCGGAGAGCGTAGGAGGCGTGGACGCAGCAGTAGTCGAACTCGATGCCCTGGCCGATGCGGTTCGGGCCGCCGCCGAGGATCATCACCTTCTTCTTGGCGGAAGGACGGACCTCGGACTCGTCGCCGTAGGAGGAGTAGAAGTAAGGCGTGAAGGATTCGAACTCCGCGGCGCAGGTGTCGACGAGGCGGAAGGTCGTCCTGATGCCGGCGGCGTTGCGCTGGGCGTAGACGTCGGCCGGGGAGAGGCCGGTCGCATGGGCGATCTGGCGGTCGGCGAAGCCGGCTTCCTTGGCCTGGCGGAGCAGGTCGGCGCCGACGGACTTGCCGGCGGCCTTGAGGGCGAGCTCGAGGTCGACGATGCCGCGGAGCTGGCGGAGGAACCACGGGTCGATCTTGGAAAGGTCGAAGATCTCCTGCTCGGTGAGGCCGGCGAGCATCGCGTGGCGCACGAAGAAGACGCGCTCCGGATTAGGGCGCGCGAGGCGGGCGCGGATCTCGGTGAGGTCGGCGAAGGCGGCTTCGCCGTGCTTGCCGCCGCAGCCGAAGCCCCAGGCCCCGACCTCGAGGGAGCGGAGGGCCTTCTGGAAGGATTCCTTGAACGTGCGGCCGATGGCCATCGCCTCGCCGACGGACTTCATCGCGGAGGTGAGCGTGGTGTCGGCGCCGACGAACTTCTCGAAGGTGAAGCGCGGGATCTTGGTGACGACGTAGTCGATCGTCGGCTCGAAGCACGCGGGCGTGGACTTCGTGATGTCGTTCTGCAGTTCGTCGAGCGAGTAGCCGACGGCGAGCTTGGCGGCGATCTTGGCGATCGGGAAGCCGGTGGCCTTGGAGGCGAGGGCGGACGAACGCGACACGCGCGGGTTCATCTCGATCACGATCATGCGGCCGTTGGCCGGGTTGACGGAGAACTGGATGTTGGAACCGCCGGTCTCGACGCCGACGGCGCGGATGACGGCGAACGAGGCGTCGCGCATCAGCTGGTATTCCTTGTCGGTCAGCGTGAGCGCGGGGGCGACGGTGATGGAGTCGCCGGTGTGGACGCCCATCGGGTCGAAGTTCTCGATCGAGCAGATGATGACGCACTGGTCCTTGTGGTCGCGCATCACCTCCATCTCGTATTCCTTCCAGCCGAGCAGTGATTCTTCGATGAGGATTTCGTTGACCGGCGAGAGGTCAAGGCCGCGTTTGCAAAGCTCCTCGTATTCCTCGCGGTTGTAGGCGATGCCGCCGCCGGTGCCGCCGAGGGTGTAGGACGGACGGATGATGACCGGGAACTCGCCGCCGATGAGGGCGATGGTCTCGCGCGCGGCGTCGAGCGTCTTGACCACGCGGGAGCGCGGCACGTCGAGGCCGATGTCGAGCATCAGCTTCTTGAAGATCTCGCGGTCCTCGCCGCGCTCGATCGCCTCCTCCTTCGCGCCGATCAGCTCGACGCCGTGCTTCTTGAGGACGCCGGTGCGGGCGAGCTTGAGCGAGAGGTTGAGCGCGGTCTGGCCGCCGAGCGTCGGGAGCAGCGCGTCGGGCTTCTCCTTGGCGATGATGCGTTCCACGGATTCGACCGTGAGGGGTTCCACGTAGGTGACGTCCGCCGTCTCGGGATCCGTCATGATCGTGGCCGGGTTCGAGTTCACCAGGATGACGCGGTAGCCTTCCTCGCGGAGCGCCTTGCACGCCTGGGTGCCGGAATAATCGAATTCGCAGGCCTGGCCGATGATGATCGGTCCCGAGCCGATGATGAGGATTGAGCGGATATCGGTCCTCTTAGGCATAGTGTTCCGCGGACTGTCAGCGACCGCTGGAAGGATGGTCAAGTGGGGAGTTCTAACAATTGCGGGCGCCGCGCGGGAAGGCGCTTGCAGGGTCGTCCCGGGCGGTCATTCATCGGGGCGTGGACATCATCAGGATCGCCGGCATCAAGTCCTTCGGACACCATGGCGCCCTGCCCGAGGAGAAACGCCTCGGACAGCGGTTCACCGTCTCCGTCGACCTCGAAGTCGACACCCGTCCGGCCGCCGCCACGGACGACCTCAAACTCACGGTCAATTATGCCGAAGTCATCCGGACCGTCGAAGCGCAGCTGACCGGCCAGCCGGTCTACCTCATCGAGACCTTGGCCCAGCAGATCGCCGCGCGTATTTTGGGCACTTTTAACGTGGTCAAGGCCGTCACCGTCGAGGTGAACAAGCCCTTCGCCCCCGTGGCGGCCGAGTTTGACGCGATTTCAGTCAAGATCCGGCGCGAGCGAGCGTGAGCAGGACCCCCCGCCACTATATCCTCGGCCTGGGCAGCAACCTAGGGGAACGTACCGACCTCCTCGCCCAAGCCATCACGCGCATCGGAAAACTCCCGGGGGTGAAGGTTTTGGCCGTTTCCCAGGCCGTCGATTCCGACCCCATAGGCTATGCCGACCAGCCTAATTTCTTAAACCTTTGTATGGCAATAGTTTGTGATATAAATCCCGACGAACTCCTCGCAGAAACCCTAGAAATCGAGCGAAAATTGGGTCGAGAGAGGACCGCGAATCGCAACGGCCCCCGGACCTTGGACATCGACCTGCTCTTCTATGAAGGAGGATCCTGGGAAAGCCCGACCGTCACCCTGCCCCACCCTAGGTGGTCTTCCCGTGGGTTTGTCATCTTACCCCTAAGGAATCTGCTTCAGGACCCGGCCCTCGCCAAGCACCCCGCCTGGGGTTCGCTCGCCGCGGAGGTCCACGCCCTGTCCATCGGCGACCATGGCCTCCGTCCATGGCAAGGCCCGACCCCCTGGAGCAAGACTCCCTGACCCCCGATCGGTTCGGACACTGTCCGGCGCTCTGGCTCGCCCTACCCCTCCTGCTCGGCTGTTCGGCCGACGCCTGGTTCGGCTTGGACCCAGGTCCTTGGCTGCTCTGCGGATTCCTAGCCTCCGTCTTCGCCTGGACGAGCCGACGCCGTGCGTTCCTCTCCGGCGTCCTGCTCGTCGTCGCGGGAACGACCCTCGGCGCCGCCTGGCATCACCTTCGGACGCCGCCGCAGGAAGCCGTCGTCGTCCGCCGACCTTTCGTCGAACTGCCGGTGATGATCGAACGCGCCGCGCCACGCGCGGAAGGCGACGGCTGGTCCGGCCTCGGCTGGATCACCGACCGCGACGGTCCGTTCTTCCGGCGACGCCTGGCGCTCTCCGCGCGCGGCGAGTGTCCGGCCGAAGGCGCCGAACTGATGGTCGCCGGCGGGCTGAGCGCGCTCCCTTCGGAAGCGTCCGGCTACGACGCCTGGCTGCGTTCGCAGGGCGCGACCTTGAAGCTGCGCGGCGGCCGCGTGCTCGGCGAACTCGCGCCGGCCTCGCGCTTCGCGGTCTGGCGACAGCGGCAGCAACGACGTCTGGACGCATGGCTGCGCCACATGCCTTGGCCCGACCCCGACGGCGGCGCGCTGCTCGCCGCGACGATGCTGGGGCGGACCGCGCTGCTGCCGGCCGAAGCCAAGGAGGCCTTCGCGGCGACGGGCACGCTGCATCTCTTCGCGATCAGCGGCCTGCACATCGCCGGCATGGCGGCGGCCCTGCTTTGGCTCGCACGTCGCGCTCGCCTGCCCGAAGTGCCGGCCGGCGTGGCCGTCCTCGTCCTGCTCTGGCTTTACGTGCAGGTGACCGGCGCATCGCCTTCGTCCGTCCGCGCGTGGATCATGGCGGCGTTCCTCTGGGGCGGCCGCGTGGGCGAGCGAGACACGCCCGCCTTGCAGTCGCTGGCGCTCGCGTGCGCCGTCACGCTCCTCCTCTCACCCGAAGCCTGCGCCGACGCCGGCTTCCAGCTCAGCTATGCGGCGGTGCTCGGCATCATCGTCGCGGGCGGCCCGGCCGCGGAACTCTGCGGCCGTCCCACCGAGGAGGAACGCCTCACGCCGGTCGCCGCGCAGACCGCGACGCAACGGCTCCGCTGGCGCGCGCGGAAGTTCCTGCTTGGCGGGCTCTGCGTCTCGCTCGCGGCCACGCTCGCCGGCGCGCCCCTGACCCTCGGACATTTCGGGCGGGCGAGCTGGGGCGGAGTCCTCGTCAACCTCGTGCTCGTACCGCTCTCGGAGATTCCCCTCATGCTCGGGATGGCTTCCATCGCCTGCGGCGCGAGCGACTGGCTCGTGACGCCCGCGAGCTGGCTCAACGGCCTCGCGGGGGCATGGTTACACGCGATGACTTGGATCGCCCAGGCCTGCGCGCTGGTTCCGGTCATCAACCTCGAGCTCACCCTGCCGCATCGATGGCTAGGCCCGGCGGGAAGCGCTCTGCTGGCGGCCGTTTTCCTCTCGCAGGCTCAGACGAAAAGCCTGGGTCGGCTGCTCGGCGTGCCTACGGCGGTCCTGGTCGGCTGGGGACTGGCCGCCTTTTTGCTTCGTATCTTAACCTGACCTTGCCAGCCGTGCGCAGGCGGAAAAAGTCCGCTCATGAACCCGTTCTCGTTCCGCACGTTCGCCGCGCTCGCGTTGGCCGCGTCCACGTCCCTCAGCACCGCCGCGCCGCAGGAATGGTCCGGCATCTACCCCGAGCTCGCCTACTTCAACAACGAAGGCGAATGCGGCACCGGCGCCGTCGTGCCTTGGGCCGACCGCCTGTGGGTCATCACCTACGGCCCGCACCTGCCTTACGGCTCGAGCGACAAGCTGTACGAGTTCACGCCGGACCTGCGGCAGATCGTCCGCCCGGAAAGCGTCGGCGGCACGCCCGCGAACCGCATGATCCACAAGGAATCGAACCAGCTGATCATCGGGCCTTACTTCATCGGCGCCGACCGCGAGGTGCGCGTCGTCCCGCCGAAGCTCATGCCCGGCCGCCACACCGGCAACGCCCGCCACCTCACGGACCCGGCCAACAAGGTCTACTTCGCCACGATGGAAGACGGCCTCTACGAAGTGGACGTCCGCACCCTCGCGGTCAAAGGCCTGATCAAGGAGATCAAGAACAAGCCCAAGCCCGGCCAGACCGCCGAAGCCAGCCCCGCGACGATCACGTCGACGCTGCCCGGCTACCACGGCAAGGGACTCTACTCCGGCCAAGGCCAGGTCATCATCGCGAACAACGGCGAGCAGAGCGCCCAGGCGCTCGTCGACCCGACGATCACGAGCGGCGCGCTCGGCTCCTTCAACGGCGAAGGCAACTGGACGCTCATCCGCCGCAACCAGTTCACCGAAGTCACCGGACCCGGCGGCCTGACCGGCAACGCCGACCCGGCCAAGGATCCGATCTGGACCGTCGGCTGGGATTTCCGCTCGGTCATCCTCATGGTGATGGAGGACGGCAGGTGGACGAGCTACCGCCTGCCCAAAGGCAGCCACTCCTACGACGGCGCGCACGGCTGGAACACCGAATGGCCGCGCATCCGCGACATCGGCGAAGAAGGCTCGCGCCTGATGACCATGCACGGGCTCTTCTGGAAGTTCCCCGCGAACTTCTCATCCAAGCAGTCCGCCGGCATCGCGCCGCGCTCCGCCTACCTCAAGGTCATCGGCGACTTCACGCCCTGGCAGGGTCGCCTCGTCTTCGGCTGTGACGACACCGCCAAGTCCGAGTTCCTCAACAAGCGGCCCGCCAAAGGCGCCCTCGCCGGCCCCGGCCAGTCGCAGTCCAACCTCTGGTTCACGTCGCTCGACACCCCGGACAAGCTCGGCCCGGCGATCGGCCGCGGCAGCGTCTGGGTCGATGAACCCGTGAAAGCCGGAGAGGCCTCAGACCCTTTCCTCCTCGCCGGTTTCGCCAAGCGTGCGGTGCTGGTGCAGCACGACGGTTCGACGGCCACGACCTTCACGCTGGAGATCGACGCCCTCGGCGACGGCCGGTGGAAGACCTGGCGCGAAGTCGCGCTCAAGGCTGACGAAGCCACGCAGTGGGTCGAAATTCCCGCCACCGTCACCGGCGCTTGGATCCGCGCGAAAGCCGACCGCGACGTCGCCAAGGCGAGCGTCACCTTCCAATACGCCGCCGAGGACAAGCGCGGCGTCGAGCGCGACGGACTCTTCAAAGGACTCAGCAAGGCCGGCGACGCCACCTCGCAAGGCGCGTTCCTGCTGACGCGCGGAGCGAACCTCCGCACGCTCTCCGTGCTCGCCGCGACCCTCACGACCGACCAGACCTCGGTCGGCGAAGCCTATGAGCTCTCCGCCGACCTCAAGCTGACGAAGATGGCCGACCAGAAAGCCGCCGACTTCGTCCGCAAGAACACGGCCATCCCGCAGGGCATCGTCACCGCCGACGCGGCCTCGGTCATCTTCGAGGAGAGCGGCGTCCGCTGGCGCCTGCCGCGTTCGCCCTCCGCGGCGCACGACGGCCTGCTCGGCCGCTCGGCGTTGCGCAAGGCCCGCGAAGTCTGCACGGAGCGCGACATGCTCCAGGCGCACGGCACCTTCTACGAACTCCCGGCGCTCAACGCCAAGGGTGCCATCCGCATGCGTCCGATCGCCACGAGCGACGCCGCCGTGCATGACTACTGCTCCTACCGCGGACTGCTCGTGCTCAGCGGCGTCTCGCCCGAAGCCGCCAAGGACGATCGCCACGTCATCCGCTCCGACGACGGCAAGGCCGCCGTGTGGGTCGGCGCCGCCGATGACCTGTGGAAGCTGGGCAAGCCGCGCGGCCATGGCGGCCCTTGGGCGAACACCGCCGTCCAGAAGGGCGCTCCCTCCGATCCTTATCTCATGACCGGCTACGACAAGAAGAGCCTCACCCTGACCAACCATGGCCGCGAACCGGTGCGGGTCACCGTCCAGCTCGACGTCGCGGGCGACGGGCGCTTCTCGGACTACCAAGACTTCACGGTCACGCCCGGCTCGCCGGTCGAGCATGCCATCCCCGAATGGATCAACGCCTACTGGGTCCGCATGGTGAGCGCCCAGGACGCCGTCCTTTCTGCGCAGCTGACCTACGAATAATCGGAACCCTCGTCCGTTTCCGCGGTTATATCCTCACACCCCTCCTCCCATGTCGCTCCGCCTCCTCGCCCTGCTTGCCTTCCTCTCCCCGCTCAGCGCCGCCGAAGCCCCGGCCACCCTGCTCGCGCAGCCGGACAAGGAGCTCGTCGCCGACGCCCTTACCAAGGAAGCGACCGCCGCCCAGTGGAAGATCGCCAAAGGCAAGTGGGAGCGAACCGCCGACGGCATCCGCGTCGAAGAACTCCCTGCCGACATGCATGGCGCCGCCGGCCGCGTGAACACGAAGCTCCAGGACTTCGTCGCCGCCTTCGATTTCCGCCTCGATGGCGCCAAGTCCGTCTCGCTGAGCATCAATGACGCCAAGGAACACGTCGCCCGCGTGCTCATCACGCCGACCTCCCTGCGCATCCAGAAGGACGACCATGACCACGACGGCCCCGACAAGTCCGTGATCTTCCTGAACCAGGCGCAGGCGTTCGAAGCCGGCAGCTGGCACCGCGTCGTGCTGGAGATGGTCGGCGACACGATGGTCGCGACGATCGACGGCAAGATCAGCGGTTTCGGGCGCGACGAACTCTTCAAGGCCGAGAAAGCCAACCCGGGCTTCACCTGCGGCGGACAGTCGGCCACTTTCCGTAATCTCGTGATCTGGAGCGCCAAGGCCGAGCCCAAGGCCTCCTGGAAGGAAGCCAGCGCGCAGATCGCCGAAGCCATGGCCGCCGCGCCGAAGCCCGCCGCGCCCGCCGCCAAGGGCAAGGGTGCCGCCAAAGGCAAGGGCAAGGCTAAGGCCGCCAAATAAGCCATCCGGCTCTTTTTCACCGGCGGGGACCCATCTCCCCGCTTGCACCATGGGAGGTTACGACCAAGTTCGAACCTCCCACTTTCATGAACGAGCCCTTCGACACCATCGAGGAAGCCCTGGCGGACATCGCCGCCGGGAAGCTCGTCATCGTGACCGACGACGAGAACCGCGAGAACGAGGGTGACCTCGTCATGGCGGCCTCCAAGGCCACGCCGGAGACGGTCAACATGATGATCCGCCATGCGCGCGGACTCATCTGCGTCCCGACCGTCGAGCATCAGCTGCGCCGACTGGGCATCTCCCAGATGGTGCCCGAGAACCGCGAGTCGCAGCGCACCGCCTTCGCGGTGTCCGTCGACGCCGCCGAAGGGATCTCCACCGGCATCTCCGCCTACGACCGCGCGAAGACCATCGCGATCCTCGCCGACCCGCAGGCCAAACCCGAGGCGCTCGTGCAGCCCGGTCACATCTTCCCGCTCCTCGCCCGTCCGGGCGGCGTGCTCCAGCGCGCCGGTCACACCGAAGCCGCGGTCGACCTCGCGTCGCTCGCCGGCCTGCACCCCAGCGGCGTCATCTGCGAGATCCTGAACGAAGACGGCTCGATGGCCCGCCTGCCGGAGCTCGTCGAACTCAAGCGGAAGTTCGGCCTGCACATGATCTCCATCGCGCAGCTCATCGAGTTCCGCCACCGCCGCGAACGTCTCGTCGAGCCCGTCGCCGAAAGCCCCTTCAAATCAGCCTGGGGCGAGTTCACGCTCCGCGTCTACCGTTCGCTGCCGGACGGACGTCAGCACCTCGTCTTCACCCTCGGCCGGCCGGACGAGACGCCCACGCTCGTCCGCGTCCAGCGCGAGAACATGCTTGGCGACCTCTTCAAGGGCAGCGCCTTCGGCGCGGGCGCCTCGCTCGCCTCCAGTTTCGAAGCCGTCGCCAAGGCCGGCCACGGCGTCATCGTCCACGTCGCCCAGCCCTTCGGGGGCATGCAGGCCGACCAGGACGGCGTGCGCCTCGGCAAGATGGACGCGCGCGACTACGGCATCGGCGCCCAGATCCTTTCGCACCTCGGCCTCCGCCGCATCCGTCTCATCACGAACAACCCGCGCAAGGTCGTTGGCCTCGGCGGTTACGGTCTGGAGATCGTCGAACAGGTGCCCTTCTGAGAAGCGGACGGTTGTTTCCGCTTGCAGGCTTGGTCCGAAGCGACTCCATCGGACGTCCGTTCTTCCGCCATGAGCCTCGACAAGCCCACCCCTGACGCCATCGATGGCGCCGAACTCCGCTTCGCCCTCGTGGCCGCGGGTTACAATGGCGAGCTGGTCCAGGCCCTGAAGAAGAACGCCATCAAAGGCCTGCGCGCCGCCGGCGTGCCCGCCGCCTCGATCGTCGAAGTCGCCGTCCCCGGCTCCGGCGAGATCCCTTACGCCGCCTACATGTCGGCCATGACCGGTGATTATGACTGCGTCATCGCCCTCGGCGTCGTCGTCGCCGGCGACACCCCGCACCACGAGATCATCGCGCACTCGACGGCCCAGGCCCTCCAGGACGCGGCCATCCGCTCCGAAGTCCCGATGATCAACGGCATCGTCGTGACGAACACCCGCGAGCAGGCCGTCGCCCGCTGCCAGGGTTCGCTGGACCGCGGCACGGAGTTCGCCCACGCCGCCCTCACCATGGCCCGTCACCGCGTCACGCTCGGCGCCCGCCTCGACCAGGTCGAGGACGAGGAACGCAAGCGCGGCGGCCAGGAACCCTTCGCCCAGAACTGAACGATGGACAACGACTCGCCTGTTTCCGCCTCCGCGCGCGCCAAGATCCGCATCCGGATCAAAGGCGTCGACTACCGCATGGCGGACCAGACCGCGGCCGACATCATCGCCAGCGTCGCCGGCTCCGGCGCCCGCATCTCGGGGCCCTTCCCGCTCCCCTCGCAGGTCGAGGAACCGCGCACGGCCCTCCGCGAGGAGATCCGCAGCCACCGCCGCCTCATCGAGATCATCGGCTCCAACCAGAAGACCGTCGACGCGTTCCGCCGCCATAACGTGCCCGCCGGCGTCGAGATCGCCATCGTCGCCCCGGACGAACCCGCCGCGGCCGACCCCGCCGCGCCGCCCGCCAAACGCAACCGTCGCCATGACAGCCGCGTCGCGGCCATGCAGTTCCTCTGCTCCTGGGAGCTCCAACGCCACCCCGACATGGTCACGGGCCTCTTCGACTTCTTCTCCGAGCGCCCGCAGCCCCGCGAGTATTACGCCTTCGCCGAGGAACTCATCCAAGGCGTCATCCGGGACCTCGCCCTCATCGACGAGGTCATCGGCAAGTACGCCAAGAACTGGGCCTTCGGCCGCATCGCGCGCGTCGACCTCGCCATCCTGCGCGTGGCCGTCTTCGAACTCATGCGCCGGACGGACATCCCGCCGGTCGTGAGCATCAACGAGGCCGTCGACATCGCCAAGGAGTTCTCGACCGAGGAGTCCAAGCGTTTCGTCAACGGCATCCTCGACAGCTACAAGGAAGAACTGGGGCGCGACCCGCGCAAGGCCGAGGGCGGCTGAGCCATGGCGGGCTTCTTCGAGCGACTGAAGGCGGGCCTGAGCCGCACGGCCGAGGCCGTGGCCAACCTGCTGGCGCGTCCGATGGACGCCGCGGCCGCCGAAGAGCTGCGTGAGCGCCTGATCGCGGGCGACTTCGGCCCGGCCACCGCCGATGAGGTGGTCGAAGCGGCGCGCGCCGCCTGGAAGACCGACGCCGCCCTGCGCAAGACCTCGCCCGCCGAAGCCGCGGCCGAAAGCATCGTCCGCGCGCTGGGGGGCGAGGCCGCGCCGGCGAGCACCCTCTCGAAGCCGCACGTCATCATGCTCCTCGGCGTCAACGGCGCCGGCAAGACGACGACCGCGGCCAAGCTCGCCTGGCGCTGGCGCCAGGAGGGCCGGTCCTGCCTGCTCGGCGCATGCGACACGTTCCGCGCGGCGGCCGGCGAACAACTTTCCGCCTGGGCGGACCGGCTCGGCGTCGAAGTCGTCGGCGCCGCCGCCGGCGCCGATCCCGCGGCGGTCGCGTTCGACGCCGTCAAGGCGGGCGTGGCGCGCGGCGCCGACCTCGTGATCCTCGACACCGCCGGGCGCCTGCACACCAAGGCGCACCTGCTGGAGGAACTCCGCAAGGTCGTGCGCGTGACGACCAAGGCCCACGCCGGCGCCCCGCACGAGAAGTGGCTCGTCCTCGACGGCTCGCTCGGCGCGAACTCCATCGAACAGGCGCGCATCTTCCATGAAGCCGTCGGCCTCACCGGCCTCATCGTGACCAAGCTCGACGGCACCGCCCGCGGCGGCGCGCTCGTCGCCGTGGTCCGCGAACTCGGCGTGCCGGTCCGCTTCATCGGCGTCGGCGAACAGCCGGCTGACCTCCAGCCCTTCGACGCGCGGGCCTACGCCCGTTCGATCGTCGGCCTGCCGGAGTGAGGTTGTCTTGCCAGCGAGGGCGCCTCGCCCCAGCGTGAACCCATGTCGGCCGAGACCGTCACCGTCGAACTAGGCTCGCGCTCCTACCCCGTCCGCATCGGGGCCGGGATGCGCCGCGAGGCCTTGGCCGCGGCCGAACGCCGGCTGGCTTCCGGCCAGAAGTGCGTCGCGATCACGTCGCCCGGCGTCGCCGCGGCGCAGTCCGGCTTCGCGGCCGAACTCGCGCGGCTGATGCCGGTCCTCGCCACCGCTTCCGACGGCGAGACGGCGAAGTCCGCCGCCGAACTCGCGCGTGTCTGGGATTTCCTCGCCGCCAACGGCGTGGCCCGCGACGGCGCGGTCTTCGCGCTCGGCGGCGGCGTCGTCGGCGACCTCGCCGGCTTCGCGGCCGCTTCCTACCAGCGCGGCGTCGATTTCTATCAGCTCCCGACCACGCTGCTCGCGATGGTCGACAGCTCGGTCGGCGGCAAGACGGGCATCAACCTGTCCGCCGGCAAGAACCTCGTCGGCAGCTTCCACCAGCCCACGGCGGTCTACGCCGACACCGACCTGCTGGCCACGCTGCCGCCGCGTGAATTCGCCGCGGGCATGGCCGAGGTGATCAAGCACGGCATCATCGCCGACGCCGACCTCTTCGGCCTGCTCGAACAGAACGCCCCCCTCGACTGGAACCATGCGCTCCTCCCGCGCGTCATCCGCCGCTGCGTCGAGATCAAGGCGGCCGTGGTCGCCGGCGACGAACGCGAGACCAGCGCCCAAGGCGGCCGCGCGCTCCTCAACCTCGGCCACACCTTCGGTCACGCCATCGAGGCCACCGCCGGCTACGGCACCTACCTGCACGGCGAGGCCGTGGCGATCGGCCTGGTGATGGCCGCGCGCCTTTCCGCCGAGCTCAGGCACTGCACCGCCGCCCAGGCCGAACAGGTCGAAGCCGCGCTGAAGGCGCACCTCCTGCCGACCGCCCTCCGCTCGCCGCTCCCGCTCGAGCCCATGCTCGCCGCGATGCGCCGCGACAAGAAGGTGCGCGGCGGCAAGCTGCGCTTCGTCCTGCAGGACGGCATCGGCGCCGCCGGCACGTCCGACAGCGTCCCCGAGGACGCCGCGGTCCGCGCCCTGCTCGCCGGCGGCGCCGTCCGCTGAGCAAGCCCGCTTGACCGGTCCGGCGCGCCGGGATTTCCTGTCGCATGCCCCGGCCGTCCGCCCCGTTGGTCACGCTCTGCCTGTCCCTGCTCGCGGTCGTCGCGGCGGCGGCGGAGCCGTCCGCGGAAGCCCCGCGGACCAGCGCCTCGGGTTTCATCCGCCATTGGTCAGGCGAACTCCCCGTCGTCCTCTCGGTCCCGCATGACGGCGCGGCCAAGCCTGCGGACATCCCGGACCGCACGCGCGGCGTGACCGTGCGGGACTCCTACGCCGCCGCCCTGGGCCACGCCCTGCGGGACGCCCTGCGCGAACGTTGCGGCGCCGCGCCGCAGCTCATCGTCTGCGAACTCTCGCGCAAGAAGGTGGACTGCAACCGGGAGATCGGGGAAGGCGCCGCCGGACAGCCGAGGGCCGAACAGGTCTGGCGCGAATACCACGCCGCCATCGACGAAGCCGAGGCCGCCGTGCTCGCCCGCTCGAAGCATGGCCTGTACCTGGACATCCACTCGCACGGCCACCCGAAGCCGCGCATCGAGATCGGCTACCTGGTGAAGGCGTCCAAGCTGCGCCTTTCCGACGAACGCCTGGACTCCGACAAGTCCGTCGCCGCGAGGTCTTCGATCCGCTGGCTGAGCCAGCGGACGCCGGCGAAGTTCTCCGAACTCCTCCGCGGCGAGACGAGCCTCGGCGGATTGTTCGCGGCCCGCGGCGTCGCCGCGGTGCCCTCGCCGCGCGAAGTCGTGCTCCTGGACGATCCTTACTTCAACGGCGCCTATGACATCGAAGCGCACGGATCGCGCGACAAGTCGCAGCTCGACGCCGCGCAGCTCGAGGTGCCGGGACCGATGCGGGACACGCCGGCCCACCGGGCGGCCACGGCCAAGGCGATCGCGGAATCGCTCGAGGCCTACTTCGTCCGGCACTTCGGGACGAAGCTGCGGTAAGCTTACGGCTGCGGGCCGACGGCGGGCTTAGCCGCGCGCCAGTCACGCTTGAGCAGGCGCTCGTCGTTCTTCTCGTTGGCCTCGCGGACGCGCTCCTTGAGCGTGCCGTCGGCGGCCGGCTGACCCGACAAGGCGGCCGCGGCGGGCGTCTTCTCGACGACGAAGGACTGGTCGCCGACCGGGCCGGCGGCGCAACCCACGAGGAACAGCAGAGGCAGGAGGAACGGGGTCTTCATGAGTCTTATTTGGCGCGGAGCTTCGCGTCGGCCTCGAGCCAGCCGCGGAGGGCGAGGGCGGAGCGGCGGGCGCGTTCGCGGGCGGCGGCCAGGTCGTCGGCGTCGGCGACGTCGGCCTTGGCGAAGGAATAGAACTTCGCCTTCGGCTCGGTGCCGGAGGCGCGGACGGCGAGGCGGCGGCCGTCGGCCAGCTCGGCGAGGATGAACTCCTCGGGCGGCACGCGTTCGCCTTCGGCGTCGAGCACCTTGTCGCGCTCGTAGTCGGTGACGCGCAGGACCTTCGAGCCGTCGATCACGGCGGGCGGGGACTTGCGCCAGGAGGCGACGATGCGTCGGATGCACGCGGCGCCCTCGGCGCCTTCGAAGGAAAGATTCAGCAGGTCCTCATGGTGCGCGCCGTGGCGCAGGTGCAGGACGTCGAGCGCGTCGAGGAGCGTGCGGCCGCGCGAGCGCAGCAGGGCGGCGAACTCGCAGAGCATGACCACCGTGGCGTTGGCGTCCTTGTCGCGGACGGCGTCGTCGGCGAGGTAGCCATAGCTCTCTTCGGCGCCCAGCAGGAAGAGCGTCGAGTGACGGAGGGCCAGCGGGGCGCGGCGGCGCAGCGGGAGCGCGGGAGCGTCGGCGCCGGCGCCTTCGGCGAGGCGACGGTGCCAGTTCTCGAGCTTGCGGGCGATCCACTTGAAGCCGACGAGCGTCTCGACGCAGCGGACGCCGTGGCGGGCGCAGATGGCGGCGACGAGCGGCGTGGTCACGAGCGACTTCACCACGGCGGCGTTGGGCGTGCCGGCCTCGGGGAGGATGCCCGCGTCCTTCAGGGAAGAGAGGCGGAATTCGGCGAGCAAGGCCGCGACCTCGTTGCCGCTGAGGAGGCGATGGCCGCCGGCGGGCAGCGGACAGGCCACGCCGACGCGGTCCGAATCCGGATCGGTCGCGAGGATGAGGTCGGCGCCGATCTCGTCGGCGAGCTTCAGCGCGAGGGCGAAGGTGCTGGCGTTCTCCGGGTTCGGGGAGGCGACGGTCGGGAAGCGGCCGTCGTGCTCGCGCTGTTCTTCGACGACGTGCGGGTCGATGCCCACCCGACGCAGCGCCGGCACGACCATGACGTCGCCCGTACCGTGCACGTTGGTGTAGACGACCTTCGGCTCGTGACGGGAGATGACCTCCGGGTCGAGCACGACGCCGGCGAGGCGGGCGAGGTAGGCGTCTTCCGCCGAGGCGGGCACGGCGAGCACGCGGCTGAGGTCCTTCTCAAGATAAGGCGCGACGTCGGCGGGGCCGAGCTTGCCGACTTCGGCGACGATGGCGGCGTCATGCGGAGGCAGGACCTGGCCGCCGTCGCCGAGGCAGCACTTGAAGCCGTTGTCGTGCGAAGGATTGTGGCTGGCCGTGATGACGACGCCGGCCTGCGCGCCGAGGTGACGGACCGTGAAGCTGAGCTGAGGCGTCGACCGGGCGCCGGCGAAGAGATAAGCCTCGCCGCCGAGTTCGGTCCAGGCGCCGGCGATCAGTTCGGCGAAATGACGGGAGAAATGACGGACGTCATGGGCGACCACCAGGCGGGCGCCGGGCTGGGTGGCGGAGACGTGCTTCCAAAGACCGATGACGGCGCGGAGGACGTTCACGTCGTTGAGGCAGGCCGAACCGATGGCGGCGCGGACCGGCAGACCCTCGGCGTCGACCTCGTTGGCGGCGGAGACCCGGCCGACCGTCCGACCGCGCATGCCCCCGGTGCCGAAGGCGATGCCTTTGTAGAAACGATCCTCGAGTTCGGCCCAGGCGCCCCGTTCGCAGAGATCGCGCAGGGAGGCCAAGGCTTCGGCCGGCAGGGCGCCGGAACGGAGCCAATCCCCGGCATTGGCCAGGCTGGCGGCGGAAAGCCGCCCCTGGTCCCGGGCGGCTTGGAGAAGCGAAAGGACGGCGGCGGAGGCGCTCATGTGTCCGCCCATACTTGCCCTCCCTCCGGCGGGGACAAGCCCGTAGGCAGGGGGAGGCGGGGGTTGACACATTCGGTCCTTTCCCAAGGGTTGACCCCCCATGCCCGAAGACCGTTCCAGCAAGCAGCCCCCGGCCGGCGATGACCGCAACCTCGTGGTCGTCGACGAGGATTTCGTCAATGCGGACGCCGAGGACCGTCTCTGGCTCTTCTGGGAGCGCAACAAGGACGTCATCGTCAAGGCCTCCGTGGCCGTCGTGGTCGGCATCCTGGGTTATCTCGCCTTCTTCTTCTGGAATGAAAGCCAGCGCGAGGCGCTCGGCGAGGAGTTCACCGCCTGCCAGGACGAAGCCGCCCGCCGCGCCTTCGCCGCCCGTCATCCCGGCGAAGCCTTGGCCGCCGTCGCCCTGACCGACGTCGCCGACGACCTGAAGCGCGCCGGCAAGTTCGCTGACGCCGCCAAGGCTTATGACGAAGCCCGCCGTCTGGCCGGCCTCGCCGGCACCGCTCCGGCCGTCAACGCCCTGGCCGACCGCGCCCGTCTTTACGCCGCCCTCTGCCGACTGGAAGACGGTGACGCCGCCGCGACCAAGGCCCTCGCCGAGGTCGCCGACGATGTCGCCGCCGCCGAGACCCTCCGCGGTTTCGCCATGCTCACCCTCGCCAACGTCGCCGTCGCGAAGGGCGACACCGCCGAAGCCAGCAAGTGGCTCAACGCGATGGACAAGAAGCTGCGGGCGAACCACGTCTGGAAGGCGGACAAGGAGATGCTGGTCCGTTCCGAGCCCTCGCTGGTCGCCCCCGCCGCCCCGGCCGGAAAGTAAGCAGCGGTCGACCCGGTTCCGGCCGGCTTCCCGCCCCCTATTAACCTTGCCAATAAAGGCCGTTGGGCGTGTCTTCTGGACACCCGTCGGCGCGGAGCCGGCGAGCCCGTCACCCTTCCCTCCGGAGCCCAACCCATGAACGAAGCCGCGCCCCAGCCGGAAGCCGCCGTCGTGGCGGAAAGGCTGACCAAGCGCTACGGCTCCCTGACGGCCGTCGAAGACCTGAGCTTCACCGTGGCGCCGGGCGAGATCGTCGGCTTCCTGGGCCCGAACGGCGCCGGCAAGTCGACCACCATGCGCATCCTCTCCGGGACGATGTCCGGCACCTCGGGCCGGGCGGCGATCTGGGGGGTCTCGGTCGCGCTCGACCCCGCGGGCGCCAAGCGGCACCTCGCGTACATGCCGGAGAACAACCCGCTGCCGGAAGACCTCCGCGTGGAGGAATACCTCACCCTGCGCGCGCGGCTCAAGGACGTCGCCCCGGACCGCGTCGACGAACGCGTCCGCCGCGTGATGGAGGACTGCGACCTCACCCGGCGCGCGTCGGGCCGCCTCATCGGCCAGCTCTCGAAAGGCTTCCGCCAGCGCGTGGGCATCGCGGACGCGCTCCTCGCGGAGCCACGGGTCGTCATCCTGGACGAACCCACCATCGGCCTCGACCCGCATCAGATCCTCGGCATCCGCGAACTGATCCGCTCGCTGCGGGGCAAGATGGCCGTGCTCATCTCGAGCCACATCCTGCACGAGGTCGAGCAGGTTTGCGACAAGGTCGTGATCATCAACCGAGGACGCCTGGTGGCGCAGGGTCGCACCGAGGACCTGCGTCGCGAACTGCTGCCGGAGGCCGCCTTCACCGTCGTGACGCGCGCCGACGAGGCCGCCTTGCTCGCCGCCTGCCGGCGCGCGGAGGCCGCGGCCGGTGTCGCCGCCTTGGCCGGCGCCGACGGCTGGAACACCTTCCGCGTCACGCTGCCGGCCGGCTCGCCCGCGCGCGAGACGCTGGCCGCGACGCTGATCGGCGCGGGCCTCGCGCTGCGCGAGGTCGCCGAAGAGAAATTCGGGCTCGAGGACATCTTCCTCGCCGCCACGCGCCGCGCCCCCGGGGAGGGCCGCCGCTCCTGATGCGACACTTCCGCACCCTCCTCGCGCACGAGCTGCGCAGCGCGGCGCTCTCCTGGAACACCTGGGCCGCCGCCGGCCTCTTCCTCGCGCTGATGGGCGGCATCCACTTCTTCGCCCTCGTCGACGCCGCGCGCGCGCCGACCTCGCGCGCCCCCGTGGAGGCGACGCTCTGGTTCTTCTGGCTGCCCCTGCTCTGCGTCCTCCCGCTGCTGACGATGCGCACCTTCGCGGAGGAACGCCGCTCGGGCACGCTCGCCGCGCTGCTCACCACGCCGGCCAGCCCGGCCGCCGTGGTCTGGGCCAAGTTCCTCGCCGTCTGGATCGTCTGGGCCTTGTTCTGGCTCTCGTTCGCCGTGTTCCCGTTCCTCGCCGCGCAGCGGCTGGACGGCGCGAACGCGCGCGCGCTCGGCGAAGCCTCCTCCCTCTGGGGGGGGCTCTGCTTCATCGCCGTCAGCGGCTTCCTGCACGTCGCGATCGGCATCCTGTGCAGCTGCGTGACGCGCTCCGCCGCGCTGGCCGCCCTGCTCGCCTTCATCAGCCTCCTCGCGCTGACGGCCGCGGGCGGCGCGATCGAGACCCTGCCGATCGAGAGCTGGGAATGGCTCGGCTGGCTGCGCGAACCGGCGGCCCACCTGCGGACGTTCGGCCACCTCCAGGATTTCACCGACGGCGTCCTCGACGCCCGTCCGCTCGTGCTGTACGGGACCGGCACCCTGCTCTGCCTCGGACTGGCGGTGCTCACCGTGGAGGGCCAGGAATGACATGAGCTCCCCGCGCGACGACTTCGGTTCCGTCCGGCCCATCCGCCGCCTGAACCGCCTGACCCAGGCCCTCCTGGCGATCGCGCTCGCGGTCGCCGTGAACACGCTCGCGTCGCTGCCGGAGTTCCGCCTGCGCCGCGACATCTCCGCGGACCGCCGCCACTCCCTCGCCCCGGAATCGGTGGAGACCGTGCGCTCCGCCGGCCGGCGGAGCCCCGTGGGCGCGGCGCGTTCCCGCGGCTGGGTCCGCGCCGTCGTGCTGACCGGCGAAAGCGCCGAGGAAGCCGTGTTCCTGCGCGCGCGGCTGCTCAAGCTGCTCGACGCCTACGTCGTCGAGAGCGGCCGCCAGGGCGGCAACTGGCTCGCGGTCGAGCTCGCCGGCGGCGGCCGCAACGCCCCCCTGCTCTCCGAACTGGCCAGCCGTCACGGCGCGCCGGAAGCGACCGTCGCGATGGTGCTGACCTGCGGCGGCCGGGCGAAATACCTCCATTACCGCGACCTCGTGAACAAGGACGGCGCCTTCCGCGGCGAGGAAGCCGTCACCTCGGCCCTGATCGAGGTCACCGAAGACAAGCCCGCCGTCTGCTATGTCACCAAGGGCCACGGCGAACTCGGCGTGGAAGACGCGTCTCCCGTCCGCGGGATGTCGCTCCTTTCGCGACAACTCCGCAACCGCAACTTCGAGGTCCGCGCGCTCGACCTGGCCACCGTCGGCGAAGTACCGCGCGACGCCTCGATGGTCCTCGTGCCCGGGCCGCTGACGCCGTTCTCGGGCGCCGAGAACGACCGGCTCCGCAAATACCTCCAGGAACGCAACGGACGGGTGCTCGTCCTGCTCGACCCGGGCCGAGACCATGGGCTCGACCCGGTGCTGGCGGAATGGGCCGTGTTCACGCCCGACACCGAGCTGCAGGAACCGGACCCCGCCCGTCGCACCACCGACGGCGACATCGGCCTCCTGCGCCTCGAAGCCAAGGAACACCCTCTGACGAAACCCCTCCGCGAACAGAACCTGCCGCTCGTCGCCGCCCGTCTCCGGCCCGCGCGCTTCGACGAAGGCAGCGCGCCGGACAGCACCCTCGGCGTCTGGCAGCTCGTCTTTTCCTCCGACGCCGCCTGGGGCGAGACCGATCCGGCCCGCCGTCCTCTGCGTTACGACCCTGACCGCGATCAGGCCGGCCCGGTCTGCGTCGTCGTCGCGGCCGAGCGCGCGACCGGCATCCGGCAGGGCGTCGGCGGCGCCGGCGGCCGCCTGGTCGTCGTCGGCACCTCCGAGATCGCCGCGAACAGCCGGCTCGACCGCGGCGGCAACCGCGCCTTCCTGACGCAGGCCGCCGCCTGGCTGAGCGACCGTGAGCGGGCCATCTCGCTGCCGGTCCGGGCAGGGGGTGAAGTCCAGCTGACCGCGACGGCCGCCGACTTCTGGACCTTGGCGCTCCGTTTCGCGCTCGTTCCGCTCGGCGTGCTCGCAGTCGGGCTTGCGGTTTCCGTGTGGCGTCGCAGGAGTTGACGTGCCCATGCGGATCTCCCGCACCACCGTCGTCCTCCTGCTCGCCAACTTGATCGCCTTCGGGCTGGTCTGGCGCGCCATGTCGGGTCAGACGGCCGCCGTCGTCAGCCTGACCCAGCTCTTCCCGCCGAACCCCGCGCGGCTCGCCCTCGCCGAAGGTCCCTCCCGCCTGCTGCTGGAAAAACGCCCCGCGGGCTGGCGCGTGCTCGAGCCCTACGACTGGCCGGCGAACGTGTGGTCGGTGCAGCGCCTGATCGACGAGCTCCGCTTCATCAGCCCGGAGAGCGGCTTCGACGTCGCCGAGGTGACCGCCAACGGCGCCACCCTCAAGGACTACGGACTCGAACCCGCCCGTTGGACGCTCAAGGTGACGGGCGAAGCCGGCGGCGCCGTCGAGGTCAAGGTCGGCGCGCAGCCCTCGACCCGTCGCCATTTCCTGCTGACTCAGGACGGACGCCGCATCGTCCCGCTGCCCGAGGCGATGGCCGCCGCCCTGGCCGTGGACGCCGACAGCTACCGCGTCGACCGCATCTTCGAGATCGCCGACTTCGAGGCGCGGGCGGTCGCGGTGCGCCAGCGCACGCAGGACGCCGAGATCGTGACGTCGATCGTCGCCGAGGCGCGCCCGCGCGTCGGCCGTCGCGTGCTGCTGCCCGAGTGGCGCTTCGAGTCGCCTTACGACGCTCCCGCCGATCCGGACGCGACCGCGCGCGCCGTGGCCGCGCTCGCCAACCTGCGCGCCGCCAAGTTCGCGGAGCTCGCCGACGAGGCGACCGGCCTGAACGCGCCCATGCTGCGGCTGGCCGTCGAAGGCAACGCCCGCCGCCAGGTGCTCCTCGTAGGCCGACCCGCCCCCGCCCAGCCGAACCTGCTGTGCGCCAAGCTCGAGGACAACGCCGCGGTCTTCCTGGTCGAAGCCCGCGACCTCCGCGAATGGCTGGACCCGCGGGCCGCGCTCGCCGACAGCCGGCCGGCGGATTTCGATCCGGCCTTGGTCACCGGCTTCACGGTCTCGGCGGGCGGCCGCTCCATCACGTTGCACCGCCTCGAAGGACAAGGCGCCGACTCGCGTTGGGAGATCCCGGTCGCGCCCGGTTCGACCGCCACGAAGCGTCGCGAGGCCGACGCCCGGCTGGTCGGACGTTTCCTCGCCGGCCTGTCCCAGCTGCGCGCCACGCGCCGGGCTCCCGCCGGCCCCGGCGGCCTGACGCTCCCCGCCGTCCGCGCGCCGCTCCCGACGCCGCCGGCCCAGGTCATCGAACTCGAATTCGGCGCGGAACGCATCACGCTCGGCTTCGCCGCCGACCCCGACGACGGCGCCGGCACCCGCCTGGTCCATGCCAAAGGCGCGCCGCTCGCCGCGGTCTGCGACGTCTCCTTCCTCGACGGCGGCCACCAGAACGTCGAATCCTCGGCCTGGCGGCGGCGGACGGTCGCCGCGCTGCCGCAAGGCGCGCGCGTGAGCGGACTGCGCCTGACCGCACGCGGCGACGGCAAGGTGATCGGCGAGGCGCGGCTCGGGCCCGACGGCAACTGGGCCGGCACGGGACGACTTGATCCGACCAGCGCGCGACGCCTCGCGCTCGCGTTCGCCGAAGTCGGCGCCGCGTCCTTCCCCGGACGTGACGTCGGCGCCGGCGGCTGGAGCTACGAACTGCGCGTCACCGACCAGGCCGCGACGGGCGCGGGCGCCGCCAGCGAGACGATCCGCACCTACCTTTGCTCCGCCCCGCTCCACGACCGTTCGTTGCTGCTGCGCGACGAGGCGGACGACGATGACTTCATCCTGGAACCCGTGCTCGCCGCGATCCTCGCTCCTCTGCTGACCGAACCCGGGAAATGAAAGCGCAGCCCGGCAGCTCACCGTTGCGTCGCTTCTTGCGCGGGCTGGCGAACACCTGCCTTTTGCTTCTCCTGCCCGTCCAGCTCGGACTGGCCTGGCTCGCGGACCATGACGGCCCGGTCCGCCTGCCCGACTTCGTCGCGGAAGCCGTCACCGAACGGCTCGCCGCCCAAGGCGTCGACTTCCGTGCGCGCGCCTTGTGGATCCTTCCCGACCTCACGCTCGCGGCGGATGACGTCGCGGTCTCGTTCCCGGGACTGACCGGCGAAGTCTTCGCCGCGACCCGCGCGGAGGTCGCGCTGCAGCCCGCCCGCCTGCTCGCCGGCGAGATCGAGCCGACGCGCCTACGCCTGAACGGCGGACGCCTGTGGTGTCCGGCTTCGGTCGCGCACGACGGCCGGCGGCGCCGACTCGTCGATGACCTCACGGTCGAAGTCGCCAAGGAAGGCCGCTGGGTCAGCCTCCGCGTCGCGCAGGTCAGGTCGGGCAAGATCACCTGCCACGTGAGCGGCGAACTGCCGGCCGGCCTGCTCCGCGCGGGTCCCGCGCCTGCGTCCGACGCGCCCCTCTCTCGCCGCCTCGCCGGCCTCCTCGGCGCCCTCGACACCGCGGTCACCGCGGCCGAAGGCTCGGGCGGAGCGACCGTGAGCGTGCGTTGTTCGGGCCGAAACGACGGCACCGCCGAACTTTCCGCCCAGGCCCTGCTGGGCGAAGAATCCGGCGAACAGATCGGGCGCGTCAGCCTGCGCGGGCTGCGCCTGCGCGCCGACGCGCGTTTCGCGGCCGACGGCGCCCTGCGCGAATGGAAGGCCGCTGGCGAGGCGGAGACGACCGCCTGGCGCGACGGCGCGACGTTGACGGCCGACCGGCTGAGCCTACGCGCGAAGGGCGAAGGGCTCGAAGGCGCGCTCCAGGCCGAGGCCGAGCTCTCGGACGTGCGTCTCGGCGGGACGCACCTGCGACAGGTGAGGCTCAGCGGAGGGCGCGCGAAAGCGACGGCGCCGTGGACGCTCGCCTTCCAAGCCCACACCGCCGCCTCCTCCTTGCGCGGCCGGGCGCAGGCGACGGCCGACGGAGACCGCCGCATCCTCATCGAACACGCCCTGATCTCCGGCGCCGAAGTCGTGACGCATCCTGCGGTCGCGCCGGTGATGCCGGCCGTCGGGATCGACCTGCGCGGCGACCTGCTGCTGCGCGATGGCGAGATCGTCCTGAAGCCGGACGGAAGCCTGCGGCAGGCAAGCGGCGAAGCCGGGCTTTCCGGCTTCCGGGGACTCGGTCTCTCCGCCGAAGCGATCAGCCCCGGGCGCGACCTGCCGCTGCGCACCCGCTTCGACCTCTCACCCGACCGCGGCGAACAACCGCTGCAGTTGCGCGACCTTCGCCTCGCCTCCGTCACCGGCGAAGCGGACTGCGCCTTGAAGGAAGGCGGCCCCTTCCGGCTGACGCTTCAAGGCGACCTCGCGCCGGCGAGCCTCGACCGCGTGCTGGGCGGCTGGTGGATCGACCTGTGGCGAACGTTCCTCGTGCAGGAAAATCCCTACGCCTTCATCGAAGTGCAAGGCCGATGGGGCGCGCGGACGAGCCGTACCAAGGGACGCGTGCTGATGCGGGGCTTTGATTTCATGGGTGCTCCGTTCCGACGCGTGGAAGTCACCGTCGACGCGGACGAAAAGCGCACCCTGATCGGCCTGCATCGGCTGCAGGGAGGCCTCTCCGCCGAGGACGGCGAAGTGGAAGGGTCGGCCACGTGGGATTGGTCGCGGGCCGGCGTGCTCGCCGGACCGGTGGTGAAGGCTTCGGGCGACCTGCAGCCTTGGGTCGCCGCGCGTTGCGCCGGCAAGGCTTTCGGCGACGCGCTCCGCGGGCTCGAGCTGCCCCGCGGCCGCCGCTTCGCGCTCGAACTTGCTCCGCTGGAAAAAGGCCTCGACATCCGGACGACGATCGAAGCCGACGGCGCGTTCCGCGCGTGGGGCGTCGCCGGAAACGGACTGAAGGTGTCGACCCAAAGCAAGACGGGGGGCATGCGCGTCGACGCGAAGCTCGGGCTGGCCGACGGCGAAGCCGAACTCCGGCTCGACGGCGATCCTCTGCGGCAGACGGACGTCACGCTGACGTTGAAGGACTGCGATCCCGCGCAGGTGGGAAGAATCATGAGCGACATAGGCGAGCCGGGCGCGAAGCCCGCCGACCAGAAAGACGGACGTGGCCGGCTGGACCTGGGCTTCAAGGGACGCATCGACCTAGAGGCGCCCCGGGAGCTCCGCGGGATCGGCACTTACTCCTTGCAAGATCCCGACCTGAAGAAAGTCCGCCTGCTGGGAGGGATTTCCGGCGTGCTCGAGGCCGTCGGCGTCGGGGCGACGACCTACGAACTGGACCGGGCGGCGGGCACCTTCGGCTGTCTGGACGGCCGGGCTTATTTCCCGGACATGACCATCACCGGACCTCAGGCCAGGCTGGATTTAGGGGGTGAAATCGACCTCAAGGGAATGACCCTAGAATTCGTCGGGGACCTTTCGCTACCCCGGAAAGAGGGTTTCAACCCCATAGATATCATCAATTTGAACCGCGCCTTGGTCAGCCTCACCAAAATCAAACTCCATGGGCCACTCTCGAAGCCCGAGACTCGAGCGCTCCCCACCCTCAAGGATATCGTCAAGCCAAAGAACGACAAAGACTTAGGAAAGATACCCCGGGGGGCTCTGGAATGAGGGTTGATTTGCCCCCCTGATACCCTGTATCAGAGAAGGGCACCCCCTCACGGAGGACATTACCTTGGACCTTATTAAGATTAAACAAGTCGTGGATTTGATGAAGAAGTCGGACCTTTCCGAGTTCGAGATCCAGGACCAGGACTTCAAGCTGCGCATCAAGCGCGACCTGCCCGGTCGTGCCCCAGTCGCCGCCCCGATGGCCCCTGTGGCCTCCGCCCCCGCCCCCGTGGCGGCTGCCCCTGCCCCCGTAGCACCGGCCCCGGCCCCGGCCGCCCCCGCCGCCGCGGACCCCAGCATCAAGCTGATCACCTCACCGATGGTTGGCACCTATTACGCCACCCCGTCCCCCGACAACCCCCCGTTCGTGACCGTGGGCTCCCCGATCAAGGCCGACTCCGTCGTCTGCATCATCGAGGCCATGAAGGTCATGAACGAGATCCAGTCGGAGATCGCCGGTACGGTCGTCGAGTGCCTCGTCGCCAACGGCACCTCGGTCGAATTCGGCCAGCCGCTCTTCCGCGTGAAGGTCAGCTGAGCACGGTCCCCCGAGCATGAACAAGATCCTCATCGCCAACCGCGGCGAAATCGCCCTTCGCGTCATCCGCGCCTGCCGGGAGCTCGGCATCAAGACCGTCGCGGTCTATTCCCAGGCCGACGAACAGTCGCTCCACGTGCAGCTCGCCGACGAGGCCGTCTGCATCGGCGCCGGTCCGAGCAAGGACTCCTACCTGCGCGAGGATCGCATCATCTCGGCCGCCGAGATCACCAACGTCGACGCCATCCACCCCGGCTACGGCTTCCTTTCCGAACGCGCCGGCTTCGCCGAGAAGTGCGCCGCCGCCAACATCAAGTTCATCGGCCCCCGCCCCGAAGCCATCCGCATGATGGGCGACAAGGCCATGGCCCGCCAGACCGCGGCCGCCGCCAAGGTGCCCTGCGTGCCCGGCACGGACGGCCCCGTCGACAACCAGCGCGAGGCCATCAAGGAGGCCCAGCGCATCGGCTTCCCCGTCATCGTCAAGGCCGTCGCCGGCGGCGGCGGCAAGGGCATGCGCATCGTGCACAACGCCGCGGCGTTCCCCAAGGAATTCGAGAGCGCCCGCGCCGAGGCCGAGAAGGCCTTCGGCGACGGCCGCGTCTACATCGAGAAATACATCGAACAGCCGCGCCACATCGAGTTCCAGCTCCTCGGCGACGAGCACGGCAAGGTGATCCACCTCGGCGAACGCGACTGCTCCGTGCAGCGCCGCCACCAGAAGCTGATCGAGGAATCCCCCTCCCCTTTCCTCACCCCCAAGCTCCGCGAGGAGATGGGCAAGGTCTCCGTGCGGCTCGCCGAGAAGATCGGCTACCAGAACGCCGGCACGATCGAGTTCCTCGTCGATAAGAACGGCAACTTCTACTTCATGGAGATGAACACGCGCATCCAGGTGGAGCACGGCGTCACCGAAGAAGTCACGGACATCGACCTCGTCCGCCGCCAGATCCTCATCGCCTGCGGCGAGAAGCTCGAGATCTCCCAGAGGGACGTCAAGATGAACGGCCACGCCATCGAGTGCCGCATCAACGCCGAAGACCCGGCCCGCAACTTCGCGCCGAGCCCCGGCACCATCGGCCTCTACTACAGCCCGGGCGGACACGGCGTGCGCGTCGACTCCCACTGCTACTCGGGCTACGTCATCCCGCCCCTCTACGACTCCATGGTGGCCAAGCTGATCTCGGTCGGCGCGACCCGCCAGAAGGCCCTGGACCGCATGCACCGCGCCCTCGGCGAATACATCATCCGCGGCATCCACACCACGATCCCGGTCTGCCGCGCGATCATGAAGGACCCGGCCTTCCGCCAGGGCGGCGCGACGACGAAGTACCTCGAGGACTTCTTCGAACGCACCCCGAAGGAACTCTGGTCCGCCGCGCCGCTCACCTAAGCGGCCCTGCCGCCGACGATGAGCGCCCCGCAGCGCCCGACCCCCGCCGCCACCGCCCGCCTCAGAACGGGCGGTGATTGTTTACGCCACGCCAACCGGCTCTTCAAGTCGGCCGGCGTCGCCCACGGCCAGGGCTTCGTGAACGCCGAAGAGGAGTCGCTGACCCTCATGGGCCACGCCACCGGCCTCGCCTGGGAGCGGCTGCCCTCCTGCTTCGAACGCGCCCTGACGGCCAAGGAGAAGGCCGCGTTCCTCACGCTCGTCGAGCGCCGCGTCTTCGAACGCGTGCCCACCGGCTACCTCGTCGGCGAGGCCTGGCTCGGCGGCCTCCGCTTCCGCGTCGACGAGCGCGTGATCATCCCGCGCTCCTATTTCGTCGAACTCATCCCCGAGGCCATCCCGCGGTGGCTGCCGCCCGTCGCGCAGGTCACCGACGTCGCCGACGTCTGCACGGGCTCCGGCTGCCTCGCCATCCTGCTCGCCAAGCGCTTCCCGAAGGCGCACGTGCAGGCGACCGACCTTTCGGCGCAGGCCCTCGAGGTCGCCGAGCTCAACGTCGCCGACCACAAGCTCGCCAAGCGCATCACGCTGCACGAGACCGACACGATGACGGCGCTGACCAAGGGGCCGAAGTTCGACCTCATCCTCAGCAACCCTCCCTACGAACCGGAAGGCATCTACCGACGCCTGCCGGCCGAATTCAAGAAGGAGCCGAGGGGCTCGCTGGTCTCCGGCAAGGACGGCCTCGACGTGATCCGCAAGCTGCTCGCGCAGGCGTGCGAAGCGCTGAAGCCGCACGGCGTCCTCGTGATCGAGGTCGGCGGACTGCAGAAGGCGATGCACCAGGCCTGGCCGAAGCTGCCGATCCTGTGGCTGCCGACGGCCGACGGTTCGGATTGCGTCTGCCTCCTCCACGCCGCCGACCTCCGCCGCGAACTGCCGTCACCAGGCGCGCGGCGCAGGCGTTGATTCGAGCCGGTCCTGCGTCGGCCGCGGCAGCTGCGGGAAGAAATCGAGCCCGGTGAGCTCCTCGAGGCGGCGGATGCTGACGACATAGCGCGTGAGCTCGGCGTCGCGCCACTTCTCCTCGTGCGGGACGAGGTAGGCGATCGCGCGCACGCCCCCGACGGCTTCGTCGTAATCCGAGATCACCATCCAGAAGGAGACCGGCACGGGGATCCGGCCGACTTTCTGCGTCGACGGCGAAGCGAACACGGGGCCGACCTGCACCCAGACGGTGCCGTAGCGCCCGACGTAGCGTTTCATGATGCGCTGCTCCATGTCCTTCCAGAGGCCGGCGTTGAGCGCGTGCAGCTGCGGGACGATGTTGCTGAGCAGGAAGGTCTCCTTCTGGGCCTCCTCGCCGTAGCAGACCGAAATCGCGTAGTTCGGCGCGAGGTGACCGCGGTCGTAGCCGGAGCGGACGTATTCCGAAGTCGTCACGCGCGCCGAGGTCCGCGGATCGGACCTGAAGGACGACGGACGCTCGAGTTGGACGTCCTTGCAAGGAAAGACGCGGTAGGAAGACCAACGCGGCGCCGGCAGGGCGTCGTCGTAGCCGACGGAGTAGCCGCGGTTCACGAGGCGCTTCAGGCCGCAGCGATCGGCGGGCTCGCCGTAAGGCGCCGTCGCCGACGGTTCGGGAGGCGGCGCCAGCACGACGTCGCCGCGCACCGCGACGGTCTGGTCGGCGAGCCGGTCCAAGGCGTCGACGACGCTACGCGGGGTCGTGCCGTCTTCGCGGACGGCGTCCACCGCGTCGAGCACGCGCTGCTCGATGGCCACCTTCTGGGCGCGCTCCGAGAGGAGATAGACCAACGCGAGGACGCCCGAGACGAGCAGGACGAGCAGGCACACCCAGCCGAGGAAACGGAGCAGGTTCCGGATCATGTCAGCGCGTCAGGTAATAGCACTGCCAGGCCCAGTGCGCCGCGAGCAGGAGGACGAATCCCACGCGGACACGTTTCGCTTGCGCGGGCTCGACGTGGAAACGGAGCCGCAGCGTGTCCCGGCGGATCCAGAAGACCGCCGCGTAGGCCGTCCAGAGGGCCGCCAGCAGGACGACGAGGAAGAAGACGGGGTGATAGAGGAAGGCCTGGGCGAAATCGAAGTTCACCAGATTCCGGGCGCAGCGCGTGCCTCCGCAGCCCAGGCAGGGCAGCCCGGTCAGACGGATGAACACGCACTGCGGCAACTGCAGCCCGGACAGGAACCAAACCCAGGCGAAGACCGCGCCGGACAAGAAAGCAGCCGGCCAGACGAGCTCGTGATTGAGCTCCCCCGGATAGGCTGGTCTGCGGATCGCCCGGAGCACGGATCAGCCGGCGGAGGCATTAAGCGGCCGAAGCCCCGCGAGCACCATGGCCGGCAGGAAACAACAGCAACCGCACAGCACGAACCACACGAAGCAGGAGATGCCGAACTGGGCCCACGGAGCGATGCCGGTGGCGGCGCCGAGGGCGCGGTAATAGACGACGCAGACGGGGATGAGGAGCACGAAGCTGACGACCATCTGCGTGACGAAGCTGAAGCCGAGGAGCTGCAGCGGAGCCGTCAGGACGATCAGCGCCGCCGTCGCCAGGACGGAGGCCGAGACCGTGCGTTCGAGCGCGACCGGGTAACGGAAGACACGCTGGCCCAGCCAATGCAGCACGCCCATGAAAGCGTAGCTGAGCGGAGCGAAGGCGAGCCCGATGACGGCGCCGATGAGCGTGAAGGCGACGGGCGGGGGCTTAGCCTGCGTCATCTGCTCGGCGAAGGCGCGCAGCTGGGGGATATCCAGGCTCAGGAGGGCCTCACCGACCTGGGTGTTCTTGTCGCCGAAAGCCAGCAGGGCGAACAACTGGAACGGCAGGGAAAACAGCACGCCAACGTAGCAGAAGGTAAGCCAGTCCCCGAAGGAGAAGCGTCCGGAAGCGAGCGCGGACGGATGCGCGACCGCCATCTTGATCGTCGCGAAGAAAGAACCGGGCGACTTGCCCTGTTCCCAGGGCACGGATGAGGCCACCGGCGGCGCCGCGACGGAGACGCCCGGCGACGACGGGGCGCCGGCGCCGCGGAACTCCGGCCAGTCGCCCAACGGCGTCCAAGCGGACATCCCCTCGCGCCAGGCGAGGTCGATGGCATGGAAGCGTCCGGAGGAAAGCCCGGCAACGACGTCTTCGGAAGCGAAGACACCGAGCTGGACGGAATTGCGGGCGATATGGATCTGCATAAAAGGGTCAGCCGGCGAAACCTTTGGCGATCGCCGCGAACAGCATCGCGTAGATGCCGCAGGCGCAGAGGCAGGGAATCACGACGAGGGAGATCCCGACCTTCCACCAGGCGATGCGGTGCACCTGCGCGTGCGCGATGATGGCCGCGACGAGCTGCCAGGGCATCGCCACGTAGTTGAGGCAGGGCACGAAGGCGAACGGCATGAAGGCGCCATAGGCATAGGCGTTGGCCCGATAGGTCTGCGCGAAGCCTCCGGAGGGGCCCCAAGGCAGCAGGAGCAGGTGCGTGACCGCGGCGCCGACGAAATTGAAGAGCGGCACGAAGAGGAAGATGACCGCCAGGCCGGCGGAGATCGCCAAGGCCGCGACAAGCGGACCGACGCCGGCGATCCAAGCCGCGAAAGGATCGTTGTCGCCGCCGGGCAGGTTGGCCGCACCCGCCGCCATGATGCCGAAGAGCGCGCCGTAAAGCAGGCTGCCGCAAAGCCAGGCCGGGAGCAGCGACCAATAGGTGAAGGAGATCGGGCGGGCGTAACCGCCCTCGCGCAAGTTCGCGAACGTCCGGACCGGATCGAGCGCGACTTCCTTGATCGTCGCGACGAAGTTCGCCAACGAGGCGCCACGCTCCCAGGAGGGCATGGCGGGTGCGTCCGCAGGTTGAGCCTGACCGGAAGGCGAAGGCGGCGCGCCCGCGCCACGGAACTCAGGCCAGTCGCCGAGCGGCGTCCAAGCGGACATCCCCTCGCGCCAGGCGAGGTCGGTGGCATGGAAGCGTCCGGAGGAAAGCCCGGCCAGGATCTCCTCCGGGGCGAAGACCCCGAGCTGCTGTTGCTGACGAGCGACGTGGATCTGCATGTCCTTTTTGATAGGCGTGACCGAGGCCCTCGCAAGCCTAGGCCCGCTCAGCCCATCGGCCGGAAGAAGGGCCAGACGGCCAGGGCCATGAAGGCCACGGCCACGCAACCAGCCCCGAAGCCCGCGACCGCCAAGGCCAGGACGGACATCCAAGCGGCCTCGCGGTGGGCCGTCGGAAGAGCCAACGACAAGTAGGCGAAGGTCAGCAGAGGGGCGAGCATCCACCCGCAAGGGAGGATCGCAGGCATGAGCATCGCGCCGACCACGTAGGCCACGACCCGGAAGGTCACCCGCAGGCCCGCCTTGCCTCCGCCGAACATGACGAGCACGGCATGCATGAGGCATGCGCCGCCGAAGGCCGCGGCGGGCATGGCGAGAGGGAACCCCACGAGGAACGTGGCGAAACGTCCGAGGTCCAGCCTGGCGGGCGGAACCACTGGATTATCCGAGGCGGACCAGAGAAGGATTTCGGACGCCACTCCACCCGTATAAGCCAGCTGCGCGTAAAGGAACGGGGCGACCAGGAAAGCGGCGACGAGCAACCACGCGACGGAGCGACCACGGACGGCGGTTTCAGCCGGAGAGCGGAGCGCGCTGCGAGGTGCGCGCCAGATAGCGCGCATCGTCTGCGCCCAAGCCGACCAACCGGGCCATGCTTTCACCGACGCCTCGAAAGCGAGCGCCGGCGGAGGCACGAGCGTGCGGAAGGCGCCGACCGCGGCCACGAATTCGGGACGCATCGCCAGCGTCACCCAGGCGGCCTCGCCTTCGCGCCACGAAAGCGTCGTCGCGGCAAGACGGCCGGTGGCGAGGCCGGCGGCGACTTCCTGCGCGCTCAGGACGCCGACGCCTACCCCTCGCTCGGCGAGATGATAGGGAGGGTCGGACATGACGGCGGGAAAGTGGTGAGGAGGGCGGGGATCGAACCCGCGACCCGCAGCTTAGAAGGCTGCCGCTCTGATCCAACTGAGCTACCCCCTCGTGAAAGCGACCGTAAGACGGCCACCCCGAGCAGGCAAGCCGTCAGCCGACTAGCAGACCAGGTCTCTGAAGTTATGGAAGTCCGCCGAAAGCCCACCGGGCATGCCCTTGTTGATCACCGAGACGGCGTCATGGGAATGCAGGGACTCGAGGTGGGAGCAGGCGATGACGAAGTCGCGGACGCGGGCGTCACCGTCGAACTGCTCGTAGACGACGCGGGCGGCGTCCTCGACGAACTTGGAATAGGCGCCGTTGAGCTCGGCGAAAGCCTGCTCGTCCTCGCGCTTGACCATCACCTGGGTCTCCGTCTGAAGGCCCTTGAGGCAGAGGTCCTTCATGTCCTCGACGTAGAGGGAGCGGCCGGGCGAGACCTCCGCGACGATGCGGGCCTTGGAGCGCTGCGAGTGCGGGATGCCGTAGGCGCTGCGCTCCTCGCGGGCGTGCTCGGTGAGCTCGGCGGAGCAAGGGCAGGCGGAAGAGTAGACGAAATCGAAATGGACGTAGCGACGGAGGCGGTCGAGGTCGTCGATCGTGCCTTCGAGCACGGCGCGGTAATACTGCCAGCCTTCGAGCCCGGAGCGGAGGGATTTCTGGAGGATCGGGTAGCGGAACTCGACGAGGATGCGGGCGCGGCTGCAATCGAGGTCCTTCTTGTAGCGGACGAGGACTTCCTCGAGGAGCTCATGCGAGAGCACGCGGTCCTTGAACTCGTAGAAAGTCCGCATGATGCGGGACATGTTGATGCCCTTGCGGTCGGCCGCGAGGGACACCGAACCCGTGATCGCGCACTCGAGGGGGATCGGCTTGCCGTCGCGGATGGCGACGAGCATCGGCAGGTGGAAGCCGGAGATACCGACGTGCTGGATGGGGACGTTGGCGCCCTGGATCAGGGAGGCGTCCTTGTTCTGCATGTCCGGCAACGTCGCCCGGTAGGCGTCGTCGGCCCGGAAGTTCCGGTCGTAGCGGCGGGAGAGATCCCGGCTGCGGGGCGGGTGTTCGGCTCGGCTCATGACGCGAAGGGTGGGAGGAAAAGCCCGGCAGGCAAACCGGCCGGGCAGAAAGTGCCCCCTGCGCTGGAGCCACCTGCCGGATTTGAACCGGCGACATTCTCATTACGAATGAGATGCTCTACCAGCTGAGCTAAGGTGGCGGCGCAGAGGAAAGAAGAACATGGGCGGCCCGAAGCGGAAATCAAGCCTTGGCGGAGGGGGAAATGCCCTCGCCAGCCATGAAAAATAAGGCAAAGGTGCCTCCAGCCCATGCGAGCCGCCCTGATCGCCCGCCAGTTCGACGTCCAAGGAAGGCTCGTGACCGTCGAGCCCTATGGCTCCGGCAACGTCAACGACACGTACCTCGCGATCTTCCGGACGACCTTCTCGGAGCAGCGCTTCATCGTGCAGCGCATCCGCAAGGCCGTCTTCCCGCAGCCCGAGGTGATCATGCAGAACATGCGCGTGCTGACCGACCATTGCCACGCCAAGCTCGAGGCCGAAGCCGAGGGCGCGGACCGCATCTGGCAGCTCCCGAAGATCATCCAGACCAAGACGGGCGAAGACTGGGTGACGGACGCCGACGGCGACCTCTGGCGCGCGATCTCGCAGATCGCCAGCGCGCAGGCCTACGAGAAGGTGCGCAACCCGGAGCACGCGCACGAGGCGGGCATCGTGCTCGGACACTTCCACCGCATGGTCAGCGACCTCCCCGCGGAGAAGCTCGGCTACGCCCTGCCCGGCTTCCATGTCACGCCGGGCTACCTCGCGAAGATGGACGCCGCCCTGGCGTCGCCGGGCGGACAGGAACGCCTCCACGCGTCGGTCGAAGCCAAGCGGGCCGTACGTTTCGTCGAGGCGCGGCGCGCACGCTGCGCGGTGCTCGAAGAAGCGCGCGCCCGCGGCGACCTCGCCCTGCGCACGACGCACGGCGACCCCAAGGTCGGCAACATCATGATCGACGAGGCCACCGGCCGCGGCACCTGCATCGTCGACCTCGACACCGTGCAGCCCGGCCTGGTGCATTACGACATCGGCGACGCCACCCGCTCGGTGTGCAATCCGGCCGGCGAAGACGCGCCGGAACTGGGTTCCGTGGTCTTCGACCTCGATCTTTTCACCATGTTTCACCGCGGTTATCAGGCCCATGCGCAGGATTTCCTGAGCCCGGCCGACCACCGTCACCTGTTCGACTGCATCCACCTGATACCGCTCGAACTCGGCCTGCGCTTCCTCGCCGACCACCTCGCGGGGGACGTCTACTTCAAGGTCCGCTATCCGGGCCACAACCTCCGCCGCGCGCTCGTGCAGTTCAAGCTCGCGGAGAGCATCGAAGCCCGCGAGCCCGCCATCCGCAAAGTGCTCGGCGAACGCTGATGACGAACGAACTTTCCGCCTTTTCGCCGACGCTTTGGATCGCGGCCGCGATCCTGGCCGCGCTCATGGTCCGCGGGGCCTGGCGCGGGTATCATCGCGGTCCGCTCCGGCAGCTGGCCGGGCCGGCCGCGCTGACGGTGGGTCAGCTCTGCGGCTGGCTCTTCGGCGGGGAACTTGGTCACGCCCTGCTCCAAGGCACCGCCTACCCCTGGATGCTCCGCGGCGCCACCGGCGTCGTGGCGCTGACCTGCTTGAGCGGGCTCCTGTGCTATGCCCTGCTCTGGCGGATGGGCCGGCTGCCCGAAGGTCAGGACGAAACCGAAAGTCCGGTCATAGGAGCGCTGGTGGGGTGCTGGACGGGCGCCCTCTACTTCCTCCTGATCATCGGCATCCTAGCCTCGGTGGCGTCGATGTACGACCTGCTCGCCCGGCCGGACAGCCCGACCAAGCACTGGACCGTGGAACTCCGGGACGAGCTGGCCGCGACGCCGCTGACCCATGGCCTCAAAGACTGGTCGCCGATTCCTGATGAACAGCGAACCTTGATACGGCAGACCCGGCGACTCATGGCGGATCCGGAAGCTCGGCGTAGGCTCATGGGCCAACCCGAAATCAGGGCCTTGGCCGCCCACCCCACCGTCTACCAAGCCTGGGAAGATAAAAAAGTTCGTGAGTTGTTGAATAACAATGATTTAAGTGGATTCATTGACCACCCGAAAGTCCGGGCAGTCCTCGCGGATGAAGCGCTTCAAAAAGAGGCTCAAATGGTTGATTTAGTCAAAATCATCGACCGTTCCCTGCTGCCGCCGAAAAAATAAGGCTATGACCCTATTTTAGGGTAGTCCAAAGGACGTTGTTCCGTATGTTGAAACTTCCTTCCCCAAACCCATGAACAAGTTCTCGATCCTCTTGGCCGCTTTCTGCGTCTCCCTGCATGCCCAGGATGCCAAGCCTGCTAGCCCCAAGGCCGCCGCCCCCGAGATAAAGCTGACCGGCAGCACCCAGAGCGCGCCCAAGACCTATTTCGCGGACGTCTGGGTGGGGCGGAGCATCTCCGACTGCCTGACCTTCCAGAATAACATCCAAGTCCTCGCCAAGCAGGTCGAAGAACTGAAGCGCCTCCAGGTCTTCTTGGAGAACGCCCTGACGACCCCTGAAAAGGAGGCCCGCGGCCATGAAATCGCCGCCAAGCAGGCCAAGCTCAAGGGTGACAACGAATCCATGGGCAAGCTCTACGGCGGCTTCAGCATCGACCGACCCTACCAGCTCGTCTTCACCAAGGCCATCATCGCCACGCCCCTGTCGAACGAAGAGTTCACCAAGCTGACCAGCTCCAAGGACTTCAAGTCCGACTCCATCCTGAGCCTCGGCGACAAAAAGTTCCAGGTCCGCAACACGGTCTCCGGCCAAGCGGAAGTCGAGACCTTCGGTCTGGCGCTCAAGCGCATCACCGACGCCAAATCCCAGCTGCAACAGCTCGTCGACCTCCAGCCGCGCCTGACCAAGGACGACGACAAGGCCAAGGTCGAGAAAGCCATCAAGGACCTCCAGGACGACCTTTCCAAGAACCTCGAAGAGTTCAAGAAGACCCGCGGCTTTGATTTCAACGCCGAGGCCATCACCCTGCCCGCCGAAGCCAAACTCTCGATCCAGATCACCGAAGACGAAAAGAAGGCCATCGAAGCCAAGGCCATCACCTCCGGCGACAAGAAGTAATCCCCTTACCCCTAAACCCTAACCCCGACCCATTATGTCCACCACCGAAGCCCCCGCCGCCCCGGCCGAAGCCCCCAAGGGACCGGCCATCGAAATCCTTCCCCTCGGCCAGAATCTGGCCCGCGTCGTCCTGACGATCTCCAACCAGGCTTCGCTCGCCCGCTTCCAGCAGGAACTCCAGACGCTGGGCCAGCACTTCGGCCGCCTGCAGCAGCTGCAGCAGCGCATCCAGACCGCCCTCACCACCGTCGAGCGCGACGCCCTCACCAAGGTCGCCGAAGCCGAACTCAAGGACTTCAACGAGAAGGACACCGTCTTCGCCAAGGTCTGGGGCTTCAACATCCCGGCCATCGCCAACCGCCAGTCGACCTTCGTCAACACCGGCCTCCGCCTCCTCGCCGTTGTCTCGGAAGAAGAGCTCACCAAGGCGCGCGCCGACAAGAACTTCAAGGAAGAGCAGGTCATCATCCGCGGCGAACGTCGCCTGCTCCAGACGGCGGAGATCCGCGGCTTCCCGCTGGTCGTCCAGTTCGACCAGTTCGTCAAGGTCCTGCAGGCCCGTCGTGACGCCTTCCTCCAGCTGACCGAGCTCCTCAAGCGCGCCGAGAAGGATGAAGAAAAGGCCCGCATCCAGACCCAGCTCGACCAGACCCGCGAACTCCTCGAGAAGGGCAACAAGGAGATGGCCGAAAGCGTCGGCTACTCCATCACCCACAACTACGAAGTCGAAGTGCTCGAGTCCAAGTTCGTCATCCTGCTCAACCAGGAAGAAGTGAACCAGGTCGTCGCCGCCGCCCAGCAGCAGGCGGCCGCCGCCCCGGCCACCCCCGCCGAGGCGCCGAAGATCGAGAAGAAGGCCGACAAGAAGAACTGAGCCTGGGCTCCGCTCCCCGATCAGGCCCGCCCTTCACGGCGGGCCTTTTTGTTGCTTAGAATAATTCGCCCTGCTGCGCGTCCGCCGCAGGCTTCTCCCTGGACTTCGTCTTCGGCGCGGAAGACGGGGCCTCCGCGGAGGAAGGCTCGCCCGGCCCGCGCCCGTGCTTCGCCTGGTAACGGCGCAAGGTGGAGTGCATCTCCATCCCGGAGAGGAACGCTTCGACGCCCGCGACATCCTCCGGGACGGGCACGCCGGGTTCGAACTCGAAGTCGGTGCGGAAGGTGACGAGACGGAGGTTGCCGCGGATGCGCTCGGCCTCGGCCCTGACCTGCTCGCGGAAGCGTTCGGGCTGCAGGGCGTCCGCCGCGGCGAGCACACCTTCGAGGTCGCCGTATTCGGTCAGCCACTTCACGGCGGTCTTCGGGCCGACGCCTTTGAGCCCGGGGATGTTGTCCGAGGCGTCGCCGACGAGCGCCAGGTAATCCGCGATGCGCGCCGGCGGGACCCCGAACTTCTCGGTCACGGCGGCAGGATCGAGCCGCCGCCAGCCGAGGGCCGGATTGGCGGTCGGCGGCGGGGCGAGCTGCACGACGGGACCGCCGACGCACTGGCCGAAATCCTTGTCGGCGCTCACGATCACGCAGGCATCGCCCGCAGCGGAGAGGATGCGCACGGCGGTGGCGATCAGGTCGTCGGCCTCGACGCCCCGACGTTCGAAGACCTGGAAGCCGAGCAGCTTGGTGAGGCGCTTGATCTCCGGGAGCTGGAGCACGATATCCTCCGGCGTCTCGTCACGCTGGGCCTTGTATTCCGGCAGGACTTCCAGATGGCGGTCGGAACCGCCCAGGTCGAAGAAGACGGCGCAGCGGTCGGGCTTCTCGCCTTCCCTGAGGTCGAGGAGCGCCTTGATCCAGCCGTGCAACGCGCCGGTCGGGAACTGGTCGGATTGCCGGCGCAGATTGGAGCGTTCCATCGCGAAATGACTGCGGAAGACCAGGTTGAATCCGTCGATGAGCAACCAGCGCATGCGGGGATTGTCGCCGCGCCCCGTCGGAGCATCGAGAAAAAAGCAGGCCCGCCATGAGGCGGGCCTGTAGGACCGGACGATCGGTCGCGGCTTACTTCGCCGGATCGGCGACGGCCGGCGCAGGCTCGGTCGGCGTGGCGGCTTCGATCGGCTCGCGGTAGACGGCGCCGGCGGGCGAGATGAGCGTCGGGTTGGAGAACGTCGCGCCCGCGCGCATGCCCGGGTGGGAGCTGCGGAGGGTGGCGCCGCCCGGAGAGACCAGGTTGGCGGTCACGAAGACCATGAGGCTGCGCTTCTGGACGCTCTTTCCGGTGGAACGGAAGGCCGCGCCGATGATCGGGATCGAACCCAGGACCGGGACCTTGTCGTCGATGGTCTTCACTTCTTCGCGGGTCAGGCCGCCGATCACGACGGTGGCGCCGTCGAAGACGGTGACGTCCGTGGTGACTTCGCGGGTGCTGAAGATCGGCTGGAAGAAGCCGGAGGGCACGGTGACGGTCACGCCACCGGTCAGCGCCACGGAGGTGCCGCCGTACTCGACGAAACCTTCGAACTCGGTCACCTTCGGCTTGAGGTTGAGGGCGATGGAGTCATCGGCCGCGACGGTCGGGGTGACTTCGAGGGTCACGCCGACCTCCTGGACGGTGAAGTCCTGCGGGGTGCCGGCCGTGATCGCGACGGACGTGTTGGCGGTACCGATGCCGCCGGCGCCGCCGCCGCCGTTACCCACGTTGGACTGGATGTCGCCGTAAGCCTGCGGGTAGCGGAGGAGCTGGGCCACCTTGATGACCGCGGTCTTACCGTCGAGGACGGTGAGGCTCGGCGAGGACATCAGGTCGCTGCCGGCGCTTTCTTCGATGGCGCGGATGGCGACGGAGAGGGTTTCCTGGCCGAGGACGCTGACGACGCCGCTGTAGGTCGAGGTCGTGTTGCCCAGATTCATGCCTCCGGGGAACGAGGGGGCGACGTTCGGGAAGACCTGGGTGTTGTTGGTCGTGACGCCGGCGGTCGTGATCTGGCTGTTGATGGTCAGGTTCTTCGGGGCGGTGTTGTTCTGGGCGAAGACGCGGTTGATGGAACGGAGGTTGCTCGTCGCGTTGACGTTACCATTGCCGCCGGCGGTCGGCGCCAGGCTCCAGTTGACGCCGAGCTCGTTGAGGACCTTCTGCTCGACTTCGATGAACTTGGCTTCGATGTGGACCTGCTTGATGTCGGAATAGCGACGGATGATGTTCTTCACGCGGTCGAGGTTCTTCGGGCTCTGCGTGACGATGAGGCGGGTGCCGTCGAACGAGAGGGTCGCGGGGGGCTCGAACGGGACGCCCGAGCGGGTGAGGAAGCTCTTGATCGCCATTTCCTGCGGGTTGCCGTCGGTCGGTCCGGCCGCGCCGCCGCCGGCTCCTCCGAAGGGATTGCTGGCCGCGCCGCCGGGGGCGGTGGTGTTGAGTCCCTGGCCGGTCATCTTGACGACGGCGGCCTGGGTGAGCTCGAAGAACTGCGTGTCGAGGAGGCTGTCACCGGCGTCCTTGCGGACTTCGACGATGCCCGAGGGGCTGACCGAAAAGCTGTAGCCGACGCGCTTGCAGAGGTAATCGAGGGCCTGGAAGACCGTGACGTCGCGAAGCTGCAGGTTGACGTTGGGGCTTTCGCCGCCGTCGGTGACGGGGACGATGTTCACGCCCTTCTGGTCCTTGTCGTAGGTCTGCGAGAGGCTCGAGAGCTTGGTGAGCGCGCGGTCCAGGGGCTCGTCGCGGGCGATGAAACCTTCCGGCAGGCGGATGGTCTTCATCTTCTCGGTGACGGGGTCGTTGCCGTTGCCGAGGTCGGATTTGATGTTCTCGCGGTTGAAGACTTCCGGCAGCTTCCAGCTTTCGTCGAGCAGCTCGAGGAGCTTGCCCTTGGTCACGCCACGGTTCCACTGCCCGGAGTTCTCGGACAGCATCTGGCGGATACGGATCTGGTAGGCCTTGGACTCGGAGTTGTTCGGCTGGTACTGGAGGACTTCGCGGTAGGCGTCGAGGGCCCCTTGGTAGTCTCCGTAGAGGTAGCGGGCGCGACCCTTCACGAGCAGCTCGTTGACCTTGTCGTCCTTCTCACGGACGCCCGGGGAGAGCTCGTCGATGTTGCGGTAGGTCGGGTTGGCGCGCTTGGCGGCGAGTTCCTTCTGAAGGCGGACGACGGACGGATCGTCTTCTCCCTTCAGCTTGGCGTAATCGGCCACGAGGGAGGCGGCACGGACCATGTCGCGCGCCTCGATTGCGATCAAGGCGCGGCGGGCGAGGGCCGAACCTTTGGTCTCCTTGATGCGCTCCTTGAGGACCTTGTTCGTAAGACTTTCGGCGCCGAGGGCGCGGTCGGCGGCATCGAGGTCGGAAATAGCCTGGTCGACGGACTCCGCGGTCCCCTTCCGGAGCAGCTTTTCGGCGGCGGCGATCGCGTCGTCCTGCTTGGCCAAGGCGGCGGAGTTGGCGGCGGCGAGTCGCTTGACCTCTTCCCGGGCGGCGGCGGCGCCGCCGGCATCGCGCTGAACGGTGATCTCCTGCTTGGCGAGGGCGATGGCGTCACGCAGCTTCTGGGCGGCGGCGGTGGGAATCGCGGCGATCGCGCCGTTCGCGCCGTCGAGGATCTCGAGAGCACGCTGGAGGTCTCCGGCCGCGGCTTTGTCCTGGGCGGCGGAAATCGCACGGGTGACTTCGGCGAAACGGTTCTCATGGGCGTTCGCGACTTCGGCGAGGGCGCCGGCCGGGGCGGGAGCGGCGACCGCAGGAGCATCGGCCGGGGCGGCCTTGGCGGCGTCGGCGGCCTGCTTGGCGGCGCGGGCTTCTTCCAAGGCGGCCTTGACGGACGTCAGACCCTCGTTGGCGCCGATGTCCTTCGGGTCGATGGCGAGGAGCGCCTCGAACTTCTCCTTGGCGACCTGGAGGTTGCCTTCGTCGCGTGCCTTGAGGGCTTCGGCGAGGAGCAGCGGCTTGCGCGCGGCGGCGTCGCCATCCTGCGCGGCGAGCGTGCCGGCGGCGAGGGCGAGGGCGAAAGCGGCCCAAGCGAGCTGCGAGCGGTGGATTTTTTTCATGAGTGGGGGGCTTAGAAAATTTATTTGTTGGAGGGGGCGTCGGCCTTGGGGGTGGCAGCCGAAGATTTGGACTTGGGGACGGGCGGCGGAACGACGAGGATCTGCTGGTCGAAAGTAAGCTTCTTGGGCCTCTTGGGGTTGAGGGCGATGGTCTTCTCGAAAGTCACGGACTTGCCGGGCAAGTCAATGCCTTTGACCACGAAGGTGGCCCCGTTCAGGGCAAACTTATCCCCAACCGCGTGCAGGGTCAGGCTCCAGGCCGGATCGTCGGTGGAACGGAGGATGATGTCGATGCGTCCCTTGAATTCGAGGGGCTTCTCGTCATCGATCTCGACGACCTGCCCGAACTGGCGGTCATCCACGGTGAGGATGTTGCGGACGAAGGGGAACCCGTCGGCGTCCTTGCCCTTGACCACCCGGTAGGACTTCAGCGTGAGGTAAGGAGCCTCAGGGATGGGCTTGTTCAGCTTGCAGTCATCGATGTAGCGGTTCGTCTTGACGTTCTTCAGCGAGAACAGGCGGTCTTCTTCCTTCTTGCCCGGAGCCAGGGTGGAGGAACTCAGCATGAAGGTGTAGGTCGGGTAGCCTACCGAGACCAACTCGACGCCGAAGGGCGGCATGACCTCGGCCTTGCGGCTACGCGGCACGTACTCCTTGATGGAGGGGTCCCAGACGACATCGATCGTCGTGAAGAGGTCGTAATCCCAGTTCTCATCGTCTTCCTCGGGGCTGAGCCAGTCCTTGACGTTGTCCTCAAGCGAGGCACGCGGCATCGACGGGTAGGCGGCGCCCGCCGGCGGAGCCTGCCGAAGTTTGGCTAGGATGATGGCACGCTCTTCCTGGCCCGGAACCGGCGGGGCGATCCAACCCGGGTTGAGATAGATGGCGAGACCTCCGGCGAAAAGAAGGGCGCCGAGGCAGACGAGAAGGATGTCCTTGCGGGAGTTCATGGCCGGGTTGCTTTATTTCTTGGGTTCGCCTTCGACCCCGGGGGCGGGCTTCTCTTCGGGCACGGAAAGGTAATCGATCTGGACCACGAAGGCCGAAAGCTTGCGCTGGACGACTTGGATGCGTTTTTCCTCGGCGTTCACGGGGGGAGGCGCGGCGGGACCGGCCGAAGGGGCCGCGGGAGCCTGGTCGAAGAAAGAGAGGGCGGGAGTGCCGACCACGACCGGACTGGGGCCGACGGCCGGAATCAGCGAAACCGGCGCGGCGAGCAGCTTCTCCGTCTCCTTGGAAGTCGTGCCCACGTCGATGCTGGTCACGGCGAGCGGGCGGCCGGAATTGCGGATCTTGTTGACGAAAGTGCGGAGCGTCGGGGTGTAGCCGACGAAACGGACGCGGAAGGAAAGCGCCTCGACGAGGCCGGGCCGGGCGAACTTCCGGGCCGGAGCGAACTCATCGTTCTCATTCCGCGGGGCCTCGCTGTCCGGTCCGTAAGTTCCGGCGCCAGGTCGGCCTTCCGGGATCAGGATGAATGTCTCGACCGGTTCACGGTCGACGGACTCGATCAGGAGAGGGGAGCCGGCGGGACGGGACTCGATCAGCTGGCGGACCAAGAAGTCGATGATGAGCCGCTGCTGGTCGACCTTCTGGAAGTCGCGCTTCGGGGAAGTCCCTTGGTTATGGATGTAGCGATGGAACCCGAAGGAGGTGGGTTCGTTCGGCGAGAGCTTCACCCCTTGGTCGGCCACCAGCTTGCGCCAGCCATCGACGGACTCGCGGAGCAAGGCGCTCAACTCGGCCGAATTCGCCGAAGCCTTGCCGCGGATGGCCATCTCCGGATTGCCGGCGATGAGCTCTCGGAGCTTGTCGCGATGGGCGGCGAGCTCCGCGAGATCCGCCTGCGCGGCCTTGACATTTTCTTCGTTGAGGGCGACCGGCTGCTCGCCCGGCGCGAAGGCGTGTCCTTGGAGGAGGGCGACCTCGGCGCCGGTGGTGCTGCGAAGCATCCGGGAGGTGTCTTCTCCGCCGCTGTAGGCCAGGTAAGCCAGGACCAGACCGGACAGGAAAGTCACGCCGAGGAGGATGAGCGCCAGGTTGAAGCCGAGATTTTTCTTGAAACGTTGCATGGGCTTAGAGGGCCTTGTCCTTGCGGATGACGAGGGTGATGGTGGCCTTCGGATTGCGGATGGTGTTCACCTCGGTGACGCTGATCTCATTCTCAGGCACCGCGCCGACGTAAGGCGACTTGCGCACGGCTTCGAGGAGGCGGCTGAGGTGGGCCTTCTCCGCGGTCGCACGATACTGCTTAATATCGTAAGGCACGTCGACGTAAAGGAAGCGCACGGCCAGCACGACCTTGGTGACGACCTGAGGAGGAGGCGGAGTCTGCCCCTCCGGCACGGGCGCCGGAGGCAAGGTCTCGTATTTGACGTGCATCTCCTCGACCCAGGTGTTCTTGCAGTCGCCGATGCGGGCTTGCAGGTCGCCCAGGAACGCGGGCCAGTTGGAGCGGTTCAGGACTACGGACTCGAGCTCGTTGCACTTTGCGGCCAGCTCGATGGCCTGCTTGCGGGTTTCTTCGATGGCGAGGCGACGGGCGGTGAGCTCCGCCTGACGGTTCTGGACTTCGGCGATCTGCTGGCTGTTCCAGCCCTCGGAAGAGGCCAAAGCGAGCCAGACGCAGAAAGGGGCGGCGGCGGCGAGGGCGGCGGCGGCGAGGAGGCGGGGCTTGCGCGCGTCGAAGGCCTGCTGGGAGGCGATGTCGCGGGGGATGAGGTTGACCCCGATCGGATGAGGCAGGACAAGGCGCGCGGCCTCGCCGATGACCTCGGTGATCTGATGCCTGACGCGCGGGAGCTGCTCAGGAGCGATGCCTTCGCCCGGCGTGATGACCGCGGAAGGATCGAAGGGCTCGACCGGCAGACGCAGCGTCTCGCAGAGCTGCTCCGCGAGACCAGGCACTTGGGAACCACGGCCGGTCACGAGGATGCGGGCCGGCTGACGGCCGTTGGCGCCACGACGCACGTTGATGAGTCGTCGGTTGATGTCCTGGGCGAGGCGACGGGAGAAGGTCTGGGCGTTGGCCTGCAGGATGGCCACCTGCGGGTCGTTCTCCGCGAGTTGCAGCACGCCCGAGAAATAACCGACCTTGATGGCTTCGGAGGTCGCGAAAGGCTGGCCGGTGTTATCCGAGACGCCCTGGGTAAGCAGGTTTCCACCCATGTTGGCGGAGGTCTGGATGTTGACGCCGCCCGGCCCGACGAAGCTCAAGGTAGTCGAGCGGGCGCCGACGTTGACGATCAGGACCTCTTCGGCGGAAGACCCCCCGCCATGGATCCGGAAAGCCTGGCTATCGAGCAACGGGGCCGCCTGGATGGACATGGGGCGGAGGCCCGTCGAGGTGACAAGGGTCGCGATGCGGGTGGCGATCTCGGTCCGGAGGGCGAAGAGCAGCACCTCCGCCTCGACTCCGTCGGAAGCCATCAACTGGCTGTCCCACATGACTTCGTTCAAGGGGTAAGGAATCGCGTTCTGAGCCTCGAAAGCAACGATCTGAGCCTGCCGGGCTCGTTCGACCTGCGGGACGCGGAGAGGCTTCTGGAGGAGCAGGAAGGCCGGCGCGATGACGGTGACGCGGCCCTTGATCTCGTGCAGGTTGACCAGATTGGCGAGGGCGGCGATCGCCGCGTTCAACCATTCGTCATCCCCGGTCAGCCCGGGGGCGATCTCTTCGACGTAGAACTGCTCGAGGACGAGGGCGCCGGAAGCGGCGGAGAACTGAGAAACCGAGACGTTGGACGCGGCAAGATTGACGATGGTGGCCTTCTTCTGGCTCATGCGAGGAGGGGTGTGGAGGGTTAACGCGACGAGGCGTCTTCCCGGATGAATTCCGGCTGGGGAGAACCTTGCGGAAGGTTATCGTAGAAGGCAGCCGGAACGAGGTAGTGCGGGCGCAGCATGCCGTTGTTGGAATTTACGGCCCGGTCTGCTTCGGAGCGTGCCCCGTCAAAAATCTTCTTGTCGAGGAACTGCTTGTGGAGGGCGTTAGCCATGTCGGGGACCGGCCGGCCGGCCTCGGTGAACAAAGGCTGCTCGGTACCGCCGACTTCGATCTGAACGTAGTAGTAATCGGGCTGCATCTTCAGTCGGTCGCGCTTCACGATGTCTCCCGGCAGGTAGAAATAGACCGAACGGTCGGAATTCACCTCCATGGTGAGCACGGTCGCCGATGAACGGTAGTAGGCGAACTCCGCCGCGGTGCTCGTCCCGATCGGCTTGAAAATCAGGGTCAAAGTCACCTTTACCTTGTCGACCCAGTTCTTGTTGACGGGCTTCTTGGCTCCGGCCTCGGCATCCGGGGCGGCCTTGGCCTCGGGGTTATAATTGGCGTGGAGCTCGACCTGGGTGCGAATCCAAGGGTTCTGCTGCCCACCCAGTTTGACCGGGTCGAAATGGATGGAACGGACATTGACGGCGCTTTTGCCCGAATTCGCATCGGCTTTGCCCGCTTGGGCATGGAGGCCGGCGACGGATAAACAGAAAGCCATTAGGCTGGCGAAAACAGCACGTGCTAGGGGCATGGGAAGGGCAAATGTGGCTCCCGCCGTTGCGTGTGGCAAACGCAAAAACAGACGCTTCGGGAACAATTGTTTATTGCAAATATCTTGCGTCTGGTCGCGTTCCTTGAACCATCAAACCTTGCGTGCGCGCTTTCCTCGCCATCCTCTGTCTGCTCGGCTTCGCCACCGCCCCTGCGCCGGCGGCGGAAGCCGCGGCCAGACCACTGGTGGTGACAAGTTTCACGGTCATCGCCGATTGGGTGCAAGTCCTTGCCGGGAAAGAGGTTGAAATGGTCAATTTAGTGCCTTCTCGCAGCGAGACCCATGGTTTCCAGCTCAGCGTCCGCCACGCCCGCGACCTCCGCCGGGCCAGCCTGATCGTGGGCATGAGCCCATCCCTCGAACCCTGGCTCGAAGCCTGGGCCAAAACCAACGACCGTCCTCATCGCTTGATCTGGCTTTTCGACGAACGTCCAGGCCCCCGCGACGGTCACGACCTGTGCGCAGATCCGCACGCCTGGACGAATCCCGATGAGGTCAAAAAAATGGTCCGTCTCCTCGCCACCCGGCTCGGACAAATCGTTCCAGCCAAAAAAACCGAACATGCTTTTGGCGAATATGTTAAGGAGATTGACCGCGTCGACAAGGAGCTCCGTAAGCTCTTCGCCGCCCTTCCCGCGGAGCGACGCAGCCTCGTGACCCAGCACGCCAACCTCGGACACTTCGCCGAAAACTACGGGCTGCGGGTCGCCCGGACGATCCTCGCGAGCAGCTCGGCGGAGGCCGCCGACCTTTCAGCCCGGCATTTCTCTGAACTTCTCACGCTGATCCGGCGCGAAGGCATCCGGGTCATCGTCACGGATGCCGGCCAGAGCGACGCGTTCGCCCGACGCCTGGCCGAAGACGCCGGCCTCCCCTCCCCTCTCGCCCTGTCCTTCGAATACCTGGAGCCCGCCGGCCTCCCGGGCGACAGCTGGGCCGGAATGATGCTCCATAACGGCCGCCGCCTCCATGAGGCGCTCTCCCGCCGATGAGCCGCTTCTGGACCCGGTTCACCCGCCAGCTGGGAGACGCCGTCTTCGCGCTCCTCCCGACCTTGCCCTACGCCCGGCCGGAGAAACCCGTCTGCGCAGGCGATGCCGTCTTCGCGCGGGGTCTGACGGCCGGCGCCCGGACCGACGGACCGGCGGCCTTCCGTGATGCCGACTTCTCCATCCCCTGCGGTTGCCGGACGGCCCTGATCGGACCCAACGGCTCCGGCAAATCCACCCTGCTCCGCGTGCTCGCCGGACTCGTCCCGCCGCAGTCCGGCGAAGTCCGCGTGGCCGGCTTCGCCCCGGCGCTGGGCCGCAGCCGCGTGGCCTACCTCGCCCAACGCCCTCAGCTCACCGAAGGCTTCCCGCTGATCGTCCGCCGGCTCGTGCAGATGGGTACTTACGCGCACCACGGCTGGTTCGAGGAATGCCGTCATGGCGACGAAGCCGTCGACCAGGCCCTCGCGCGGCTCGGCCTGACGGAGCTTGCCGACCGCCCGGTCCACGCGCTCTCCGGCGGCCAGCTGCAACGCGCCCTCCTCGCCCGGGCGTTCGTGCAGGGCGCGGAGGTGCTGCTCCTCGACGAACCTTACGCCGCGCTCGACGCCGCGAGCCGCGAGATCATCGAACGCTTCCTCTTCGAACAAGGGCACGCCTTCACGGTCATGATGGCCACCCACGACCCGGCCGACCTCGCGCGCTTCGACCGCGTCCTCGAGATCCGCGCCGGGGCCGTGACCACCCGCCACGCCTGCGCGGGCCATGACCACCGCCATGCTTGAACTCCTGCTCGAGCCGCTGTCGGAACCCTTCTTCGTGCGGGCGCTCGTCGCCGTCGCCCTCGGCGGGGTGACGTGCGCCTGCCTCGGCGCCTACGTCGTCCTGCGCCGCATGGCGTTCGTCAGCACCGCCCTCACCCACTCCATCCTGCCCGGCGTGGTCGGCGCGCTGCTGCTCGGCTTCTCCCCCTACCTCGGCGCGCTCGCGGCCGCGTTGCTCACCGCCGGCGGCGCGGCCTGGCTGGCGTCGCGCAAAGGCTCGAGCGAAGACAGCGCCATCGGCGTGATGCTCTCGGTGATGTTCGCGGCGGGCGTCGCGCTCATGCAGCAGGCCAACTCCTGGCGCGACTTCGCCGGCCTGCTCTTCGGCAGCGTCGTGGCCGTCGGCGCCGAAGATCTCGCCGTCATCGCCGCGACCGCGGCGGGCGTGCTCTTCGGCCTACGGGCGCTGCATAAGGAACTGGAGCTCGCCTCGTTCGACGAGGAATACGCCTCCCTGCTCGGCGCGCGTCCCGCGCTCATGCGCATGGTGCTGCTCGCGCTCGTCGCGCTCGGCGCGGTCTCGTGCGTGCGCCTCGTCGGCGCGTTGCTGACCACCGCCCTCTTCGTGATCCCGGCCGCGACGGGCGTGCTGCTCGGCCGCACGGTGCCCCAGGTCATGGCCTGGGGCGTCGGCTGCGCGCTCGCGGGCGGCGTCTCGGGACTCTACCTTTCCTATCACCTGCCGGCGGTGCCTTCGGGCGCCGGCATCGTGCTGTGCTGCGCGCTGCCCTACCTGCTCGCGCGGCTCTTCGCCCCGCGCCGCTGATCAGAAACGCGGCGGACGCAGGCAGAGCGGCGGTCCGAGCACTTCGCGGGCCACCATCGCCTGGCGCAGCGCGGCCGTGCCGCGGAACTGCGCGCGCGCCGGCGCGCGGGCCGGACGGGTGACGACGAGGTTCGTGCCGTCCAGATGCGGCGGGGGAAGCGCGGCTCCGGCCGCCGGCTCTTCGACGGCCTTCGGCGCCGGCTTGGTCGCGGCGGACCGCGGCTTGCGCGCGCGGCGCGGGATCGGCGGCGGCGCGGCCATGGCCGTCGGCGCGGGCTGCCCGGCCTTGCCCTGCATCTGTCCGTAGGCCCACGCGGCGAAACCGCCGGCGGCGAGGAGCAGCTTGACGATGAGCGCCGGTTCCATGCTCAGGCCTTGGCGCCGGGTGCGGGGCCGTCGCCGGCGATGCCCTTGCGCATCTCGGTGTCGGAGCGGAGGTTCTCGAGACGCTGGAAATCCAGGTAGCCCATGCGGCCGGAGCGCAGCGCCTCGGCGAGGGCCTGCGGGATCTGGGCCTCGGCTTCGACGACGCGGGCGCGCATTTCCTCGACGCGGGCGCGCATCTCCTGCTCGAGGGCGACGGCGGCGGCGCGCCGGATCTCGGCCTGGGCCTGCGCCATGTTCTTGTTCGCGTTGGCCTGCGCTTCCTGGAGCGTGGCGCCGATGTTCTCGCCGACGTCCACGTCCGCGATGTCGATCGACATGATCTCGTAGGCGGTGTTCGCGTCGAGACCGCGCTCGAGCACGGTCTTCGAGATGCGGTCGGGGTTCTCGAGGACGAACTTGTAGCTCTCGGAGGAGCCGATGGTGGTGACGATGCCTTCGCCGACGCGGGCGATGATGGTCTCCTCCTGGGCGCCGCCGACGAAGCGGTCCAGGTTCGTGCGCACGGTCACGCGGGCCTTCACCTTGACCTGGATGCCGTCCTTGGCCACGGCGTCGATCGTCGTGCGGCCGCTGGAAGGATTCGGGCAGTCGATGACCTTGGGGCTGACGGAGGTGAGCACGGCCTCGAGCACGGACTTGTTCGTGCCGCGCGTGGCGATGTCGATCGCGCAGGCGCGGTTCCAGTCGAGGTGCAGGCCGGCCTTCTGCGCGGCGATGAGCGCCTGCACGGTCTGGACGATGTTGCCGCCGGCGAGGTAGTGGGCGTCGATCTTCTCGACGTCGACCGAGAGGCCGGCCTTGGTGGCGGCGATCTTGGCGTCGACGATCACGCTGTACGGCACGCCGCGCAGGCGCATGCCGACGAGGTCGAAGATGCCGACCTCGGCCCCGGCCAGGCGGGCGCGGACCCAGACGGCGAGGAAGGTGAGGAGGAAGAGGACGAGCAGGAGCAGCGCTCCGGCGGCGATCCAGATGACGAGGGGGGGCATGAGGCGGGGGTGGGTGAAAGGTTCAGCGCGCGCGGCGCACGGTGACGCGGCCGGCGGCGGCTTCGACGACGACCACGGCGGCGCCGCGTTCGACGAAACCGTCGAGGGAGAAGGCTTCCAGCAAGGCTCCGTCGACTTCGGCGGTGCCGGAAGGCGCGAGCACGGTGACGGCCTTGCCGCTCTTGCCGACGTAGACGGCGAAGCCCGCGGCGGCGGGGACGGCGACGCCGTCGTTGCTGCTGACGTTGATCATCGCGCGGCCGATGCCGGTCTGCGGCAGGAGACGGCGGAAGGCGAGGAACTCGAGGGCGAGGATGACGACGAACGCGACGCAGAAGAGGCCGCAGGTCAGCGCGCCCGCCGCGGCGGACAGGTAGATGCCGACGAACGAGACGGCCGCGCCGACGAAGCCCAGGAACACGGTCGGCAGGAAGAATTCGGCCCCGATCAGGACCAGGCCGGCCAAGAGCAGGCTGACGGGCAGCACCAAGGAGACTTCGTCCATGGAGACCAAGATGCCTGCGGACGGAGGTCTTTCCAACCTTTTCCGAAGGGCGATCCCTACAAACGTCCTGCCCGTTTGTAACGCCCTGCGTCTCGCTTGCGGAACGGCTTCCACCCGCCCTATCCTAGGCCATGCCGAAGAAACCTGCCGCCCCCCGCCGAAGCCGCGTCAAGGAAGCCCACCACGTCCTCGAGGACGCCCTGCGCAAGGCCGGCGAGGCCCGGCCCGGCGATCAGGCCAAGGTCCACGGCGAGGTCGCGAAGTCCCTCGGGGTCTCGCCCTCGATGCTCTACAAATGGCGCGAACCGGCGGAGCTCGGCAGCGGCCAGCCGAACCCGCTCCACCGCACGGCCCAGCTGATCGTGCTCACGGGCGACACCCGCATCCTCGACTGGCTCGCGGAAAAGGCCGGCGGGCAGTTCACCCCGGTCGAGACCGAGCCCGCAGACGGGGCCCTCGACCAGGCGGCCAACACGCTCGTCCGAGAATTCGGGCTGCTGATCGCCGACGTGGCCGACGCCATCGCCGACCGACGCGTCACGCCCGATGAGACGCAGGCCCTGCGCGCCAAGTGGAATGGCCTGCGCAAACGCGCCGAGACGTTCGTCCGCCGCTGCGAGAAAGGAGACTACGGCGCCGGGCAATGAGCGTTTTCGCTTTCCCCGCCCTCGCGAAAAGGTAACCAGCAAGCATGGCCGAATTCACCATCCGACGCTACGGCGACCCGGTCCTCCGGGCCGCGGGCGAGCCCGTGCGCGAATTCGGCCCGCCCCTCCGGACCCTCGGCGACGCGATGCTGCGGGCGATGAAGGCCGCGAAGGGCATCGGCCTCGCCGCACCCCAGGTCGGCCTCTCGCTCCAGCTCTTCGTCATGGACGTGCGCGACGAGGACTTTCCGCCCGTGCTCGACGGCAAGGAACGCAAACCGGAGGACATCATGCCGATGCTGCTCGCCAACGCGACCGTCACGGTGCCCCCCGGAGAGCCCGACGTCTACGCCGAGGGCTGCCTTTCCTTCCCCGGCATCACCGGGGACGTCGAGCGGGTGGAGCGCGCGATCGTGCGCTACCGCGACGCCGACGGGGCGCCGCATGTGCTCGAATGCGCCGGCCTGCTCGCCCGCTGCGTGCAGCACGAGCATGACCACTGCCAGGGCGTGCTCTTCATCGATCGCATGACGCGTCCGCACCAGCTGCTGACGACGGCCAAGGTGAGGAAACTCAAGCGGGCGACGTCCGCCGAGATGAAGGCGGCGCGCAAGCAGGCCTGATCACTTCGCTGCGGGCGGACCGACACGGACGGTGAGGAGCCCGACCGGCACCGCGGCGCCGCCTTCGGGAACGCCTTCGACCCGGAACGCCAACGTGCCCGCAGGCGCTTCGGCCACGGTCGCGCGCCACCTGGCGCCGACGACGCCGCCGGCCGGGCCGCCGCCCGCGACGATGACGGCGTAGGCGTCGGCCGCGATGGACAACTTGGTCTGCGCGAGGCAGAGGTGCGCGAGCAGGGCCGAGCCGATCGGCTGGCTGTCCCGCTCGAAGCCGAAGACCCAGGGCGCGCCGCCTTGCGTGAGACGGGGGACGAAGCTGCGGTCGTCGCGGAGCACGTAGGCGCAGACGGCAGGCGTGGCGCCGGCGCGCTGGTCGATGAAGACGAGCTCCGAGGCGACGAGCTGGAAGGAATGGGCGTCGGCCAGCCGGAGGAAGAGGAGCGCCTGCGAGCCGTCCGCGGTCAGGGCGTACTGCTCGGCCCAAAGCACGGCAAGCTGCTTCGCCGCGGTGGCGGGCTTGATGCCCTTCGCCAAGGCGGGCGCCGCCGGCGGAGCGGCGGGGACATAGGCATAGCCTTCGGAGGGCGCGGCGGCCAAGGGTACGCCGGCCTGTCGCGACCAAGCGGCGCGGAGGGCGTCGGTGAGGGTGGCGGGGCGCTCGAGGCCGGCCGAGCTGACGCGCAACGCGCCGAGCAGATGGGCGGAAGGATAACCGAGGTCGCTCGCCTGCTTATGCAGGCGAGCCACGGCCGCATCGAGGCCGACGGCTGGCGAGACGGCGGTCAGCGCGGAAGCGAACTCGATCGGTTTGGTCATCTCGGCGACACGCTGGGCGGCGACTAATCGCAACCGAGCGAGCGAAGGCGCGACCCGCCTGACCTGCGTCGTTCCTTCATCGATGATTTTCTGGGCTCGGGTCTTGATCTGTTCGGGAGTTTCGGAGAGTCCGCCGGACTTCAACCCGTTCGTCGCGACCGAAGCGGCGGTGCTCGTAGCCATGATGCTCTGACCCGCCTTGATACGACTCTCACCCAAGGCGTTGATGCGCATTGAGTTATACCATTCAGCTAATTCAGCCGGATTCAGGTGACGCACGACCTCGGCATCGGGTAACGGCGCAGGGGCGACGGGCTCACCGGCGGCGAGAATAAGGAGGGAGGCAAGGAGGGCGTGCACGGGTAATCAGGATTCGTCGAATTTACGGGCGAAAAGGGTTTCCATCTCCTCCAACAAAGCGCCGGCATCCTTGCCGCGGACGGAAAAACGTAGCTTCGAACCTTGGCCGGCGGCCAGCATCATCAGGCCCATGATGCTCTTGCCGTTCACCGACTCGTCGTCCTTGGAGACGGTGATTTCGACGTCTGGGTAGCGGTTGGCCAGCCGGACGATCTGGGCGGCCGGACGGGTGTGGATTCCCATGCGGTTTTGGACGGTGAATTCGCGGGCCGAAGCCTCGTGGGTTTCTTCCATAAGTAAAAAGGGGGCCTGGAGGGGGCTCACAGGCTAGGCCAAAGGGGAGGCCCCCCGCAAGTCGGGTCAAGGCAAATTGAGCCTAAGGGAGGGGACGCTTGACCTTCCCCGCCAGTCCCCTCCAATCGAGCCAAACGAACTCCCGTGGCCAAGCCCGCTGTCCTTACCCATCCCGAATCCCTGAAGCGCCCCGCCGGCCCTTCCGAATACGCCAAGGATCCGGTCAACGCTTCGATGTCAAAGGCCGAGAAAATCGCCCTTTACACGAAAATGGCCCGTATCCGCCATTTTGAGCAGCGCTGCATCCGCATCTACCAGCAAGGCAAGATCGGCGGCTTCCTCCACCTTTACGTCGGCCAGGAGGCCGTCGCCGCCGGCACGATCTCCCTGCTCGGCAAGCACGACCATATCATCACCGGCTATCGCGACCACGGCCACGGCCTGATGGTCGGCATGGGCATGAACGAGTGCATGGCCGAGCTGACCGGCCGCGTCACCGGCTGCTCCCAGGGCAAAGGCGGTTCGATGCACTATTTCGCCCCCGACAAGAACTACTGGGGCGGCCACGGCATCGTCGGCGGCCAGGCCCCCCTCGGCACCGGCCTCGCCTACGCCGTGAAGTACATGGGGCTCAAGGGCAGCTGCCTCGCCTACATGGGCGACGGCGCGGTCAACCAAGGCGCCGTCCATGAAGCCTACAACCTGGCGGCCCTCTGGGACCTGCCGATGATCTTCGTCGTCGAGAACAACGGCTACTCCATGGGCACCTCGCAGGAACGCTCGACCGCCCACCCGGGCTGCCTGGCCAAGCGTGCCGAAGGCTACAACATGGCCTGGGACGTGATCAACGGCCACGACGTCTACGAAGTCCGCGCCAAGACGGCCCTCGCCCTGAAGCGCGCCCACGAAGAATCCAAGCCGACGGTCCTCGAGATCTTCACCTACCGCTACTTCGGCCACTCCATGGCCGACCCGGACAAGACCTATCGCGACAAGGACGAGATCAAGGAATACCGCGACAAGAAGGACCCGGTCCTGCTCTTCGAACAGGAGCTGCTCCGCGAGAAGGTCCTCACCCCCGAGCTTTCCCAGAAGATCAACGACGCCGCGATGGCCGAGGCCGACAAGGCCGCCGTCTTCGCCGACGAGTCGCCGGACCCCACCGTCGCCGACGTCACCAAGCACATCTACTGGGAAGAGGACAACCGCGGGCCGGACACCACGAGCCGCGGCACGATCATCTTCGAATAATCTTTCTTCGCCCCTACCGTCATGGCCGTCATTTCCTACCGCGAGGCGCTCCGCGCCGCGATGCGCGAAGAACTCAAGCGCGACGACAAGGTCGTCATCATGGGCGAAGAAGTCGCCCAGTTCAACGGCGCCTACAAGGTGACCGAGGGCCTCCTCAAGGAGTTCGGCCCGAAGCGCGTCGTCGACACCCCGATCTCCGAAGCCGGCTTCATCGGCCTCGGCATCGGCGCCTCCATGCTCGGCATCCGCCCGGTGATGGAGCTGATGTTCTGGTCCTTCTCCTACGTCGCGTTCGACCAGATCGTGAACAACGCCGGCAACATCCGCTACATGTCCGGCGGCCTCATCAACTGCCCGATCGTCATCCGCGGCCCGGCCAACGGCGGCACCAACGTCGGCGCCACCCACTCCCACACGCCCGAGGCCATCCTCGCCTCCCACCCCGGCATCAAGGTCGTCTGCCCGGCCACGCCTTACGACGCCAAGGGCCTGCTCAAGGCGGCCATCCGCGACAACGATCCGGTCTACGTGATGGAGAACACCATCCTTTATAACGACAAGGGCGAGGTCCCCGACGAAGACTACATCGTCCCCCTCGGCGTCGCCGACGTGAAGCGCGAAGGCAGCGACCTCACCATCGTCGCCCACGGCCGCGCCGTGATCACGAGCCTCAAGGCCGCCGAAGTCCTCGAGAAGGAACACGGCGTCAGCGTCGAGGTCGTCGACCTCCGCTCCATCCGCCCGCTCGACGAGGAGACCATCCTCGCCTCCGTCCGCAAGACGCACCGCGCCCTGCTGGTCGAAGAGAACAAGCCCTTCTGCGGCGTCGACGCCCAGGTGGCCTACCTCATCCAGTCGAAGGCGTTCGACGAGCTCGACGCCCCGATCCACCGCGTGTCCTCGATCGACGCCCCGCAGATCTACTGCAAGCGCCTCGAAGACCAGCAGCTCCCCGACGTGAACCGCGTCGTCCGCGAAGCCCTCAAGGTCCTCGCCTGACCCCCTCCCCTCTCAAATCCGATGGCTGAAATTATCGATATGCCGAAGCTCTCCGACACGATGTCGGTGGGTACTTTGGTGAAATGGAACATCAAGGAAGGTCAGACCGTGGCCTTCGGCGACATCCTGGGCGAAGTCGAGACCGACAAGGCCACGATGGAGCTCTCGTGCACCGTCCCGGGCACGATCCTCAAGATCTACGCCCCCGCCGGTTCGCAGCTGCCCGTGGGCGCCCCGATCTGCGCCATCGGCAAGAAGGGCGAAGCCGCCCCTGAACCTTCCGCTCCGGCCCCGAAGGCCGCCGCTCCCGCGACCGCCGTCCCGGCGATCCCCGAGAAGACCGAAGTGAGCTGCGTCCCCGCCGCTCCCGCTTCCTCCGGCTCCGTCGCCCCGCAGTCCGACGCTTCCCGCACGAAGGCCTCGCCTTACGCCAAGCGCATGGCCGAGAAGGCCGCGCTCAACGTCGCCGCGCTGTCCGGCACCGGCCCCGGCGGCCGCGTCGTCGGACGCGATGTCGCCGCCGCCGCTTCGGCTCCGGCCGTCGCCGCTCCTTCCGGTCCCCTCAACGTCGCGGTCGCTCCGCCCGCCGACGGCAAGGGCATCCAGCCTGACGCCGACGTCCCCGTGGGCGGCATGCGCCAGACGATCGCCCGCCGGCTCCTCGAGTCCAAGGTCACCGTCCCGCACTTCTACCTCGAAGTCGAAGTCGACGCCGCTCCGCTCATGGCCATGCGCGAATCGCTGAACAAGCGCCTCGCCGACGCCGGCGCCGACGCGATCAAGCTCTCGGTCAACGACTTCATCCTGAAGGCCTCCGCCGAAGCCCTCCGCCGCGTCCCGGCGGTCAACGCCTCCTGGGCCGGCACGAGCATCCGCACCCACGGCGCGGTGCACCTCTCCTTCGGCGTCGCCCTCGAGGACGGCCTGGTCACCCCGGTCATCCGCGACGCGCACGCCAAGACGCTCAAGGACATCGCCGTCGAGGCGAAGTCCCTCATCGGCAAGGCCCGCTCGAAGAAGCTCACGCCGAACGAGATGTCGGGCTCGACCTTCACGGTCACCAACCTCGGCATGTACGGCGTCACCGGCTTCTTCGGCATCATCAACGTGCCCAACGCCGCGATCCTCTCCGTCGGCGCGACCATCAAGAAGCCCGTCGTCGACGCCCAGGACCGCCTGGTCATTGGCCACCGCATGGTGATCGGCCTCTCCGGCGACCACCGCGTGGTCGACGGCGCCAACGGCGCGCAGTTCCTCCAGGCGCTCAAGCAGCTCCTCGAAGAACCGGCGCTGATGCTGATCTGAACGGAGCGTAAGCCCTGCCGACCAAGGCCCGGCCTCGCAAGGGGCCGGGTTTTTTGTTGTCAGGCAAACGTGCGCACCGACGACAGGCCGCCGTCCACGCGCAGCACCTGGCCGGTCATGAACCGGCTGTGGCCGGAGAGCAGGTGCGCGACGAGCGCGGCGAGGTCCTCCGAACGGCCGACCTGCTGCAGCGGGTGACGCTTGGCGGCGGCTTCCTTCTTGAGGTCGGAGTTCAGCAACGCGCCGGCGAGCGGCGTGTCGGTGAGCGACGGCGCGATGACGTTCACGCGGATGGCCGGCGCCCATTCGGCGGCGAGGCTCCGGGCGAGTCCTTCGACGGCGCCCTTGGCGGCCGCGATGCCCGCGTGCATGGGCATGCCCTGCGCGACGGCGACGGTGGAGAAGAGCACGACGGACGCGTTGCCCGAGGCCTTGAGGGCCGGCAACGCCGACTGCAGCGCGGCGACCGCCCCGAAGAGGTTCACCTGCATCTCCCGCTGGAAGTCCTCCGCGGCGAGGCGATGGAACGGCCTGAGCACGATCGTGCCGGGGAAGTAGACGAACCCGTCGAGGCGCTCGGGCCAGGTCAGCGGTCCCGGCGCGGCGGCGTCGAAGGACTGCGCGACGAGGTCGAGGTCGGCCAGCTTCTCGGGCGAGCGGCACGCGGCGTGCACGGTATGCCCGTCGGCCTGGAGCTGCGCGATGGTCGCGCGCCCGATGCCGGAGGTTCCGCCGATGACCGCGATGTGCTTGGACATGCCCGTAAGGTTGGCGGGCGGCCCCCGAGGTCAAACGACCCGCTTCTTTTCCGGGCACGAAAAAGGCCGGAGGCGAACCTCCGGCCTGATGCGGACGACCCGGAGGTCGCTTACTTCTTCTTCGGAGCAGGCGCCTTGCGGGGCGTCTTCTTGTCGAGGTTCGCCTGGAGCTCTTCTTCCGAGAACTTCGTGACGACGCCGGCGGCAGGGACTTCGGCCTT
>JAURFU010000049.1 GCA_030834165.1 Verrucomicrobiota bacterium | reverse complement strand
CCGCCCGTTGACCCGTGGAAGGCCTGCCTCCCGTCGACTTCCGCGCCGAGCTCAATGACGAGCAGTTCGCCGCGGTGACCTCGCCGCGCGGCCCCGCGCTCGTGCTCGCGGGCGCCGGCTCCGGCAAGACCCGCACCCTCACCTACCGCGTGGCCTGGCTGCTGCACCAAGGCGCCAAGCCCTGGGACATCCTCCTGCTGACCTTCACCAACAAGTCGGCCAAGGAGATGCTCGAGCGCGTCGAGGACCTCACCGGCGTGCCCCGCGGCCAGTTCTGGGGCGGCACGTTCCACTCCATCGGCCAGCGCATCCTCCGCCGCAACGCGGCCGTGGCCGCCCGCTCGCCCGACTTCACCATCCTCGACCAGAAGGAATCCGAGCAGCTCTTCTCCGAGGTCGTGAAGTCGATCGACGGCGCGTTCATCAAGGACAAGACGAACCCCAAGGCGGCCGTCATCCTCGACGCCTACTCGCACGCCCGCAACACGCTCCGCCCCCTGCAGGACGTCCTCACGGAACGCCTCGACTGGATGAAGGGCGGTCCGGAGAAGCTGATGCAGTTCTGCACGGCCTACGAAGCCGCGAAGAAGGAACGCAACCTCTGCGACTTCGACGACCTGCTCAGCCTCTGGCTGCACGTGCTCGAGAACGACCCGGCGGCCCACGACCACTACCGCCGGCGCTTCCAGCACATCCTGGTGGATGAGTTCCAGGACACCAACCGCCTGCAGAGCCGCATCATCGACCTGCTGGCCAGCGAGCACCAGATCATGGCCGTCGGCGACGACGCCCAGTGCATCTACACCTGGCGCGGCGCCGACTGGGAGAACATCGTCGCCTTCCCGAAGCGCCATCCGGGCACGCTGATCCACACGATCGACACCAACTACCGTTCGACCCCGGAGATCCTGGCGTTCGCCAACGAGATCCTCAGCCACCGGCCGCGCGTCGAAGGCTTCGACCGCCGCCTCCAGGCCGTGCGCCAGAGCGGGCCGCAGCCCACGGTCTTCACCGTCGGCGACACCTCGCAGCAGGCGAAGCTCGTGGTCCGCAAGATCATGCAGCTGCACCACGAAGGGCACGCCCTGAAGGACATGCACGTGCTCTACCGCGCGCATTACCAGTCGCTGGAACTGCAGATGGAGCTCAACGCCATGGGCGTGCCGTTCGTCATCACCAGCGGCCACAAGTTCTTCGACCTCGCGCACGTGAAGGACGTCCTCGCGCACCTGCGCTTCGTGCACAATCCGCTCGACCAGGTCGCGCTCTCCCGCCTGCTCTGCCTCCTGCCCAAGGTCGGCCCGGTCGCCGCGGAGAAGATCAGCAAGGCGGCCCGGGAGGTCGACGAAGCCCAAGGCCGCGGCCTCGTCCGCGCGCTGCGCGCCGACGCGGTCATCAAGCGCGTGCCGGAATCCGCGAAGGACGATTTCAACGACCTGACCATCACCCTCGAGGACATGCTCGAGGGCCTCGAGGCCGCCAAGGCCAAGCCCGGCCCCGCCGCCCCCGCGCCCGACCTGTTCGTCGCGGCGGCCGACGCCCACTCCGTGAAGGTCGCCCGGACGCCCGCCGAGACGGTGCGCGTCTGCATCGAGGGCTGGTATGGCACCTTCCTCAAGACGATCTTCCCCGACTGGCGCGACCGCGAACAGGACCTCCAAGGCCTCATCGGCTTCGCGTCCAAGTTCGAGGACGTCGGCGACCTCGTCGCCCAGGTGGCCCTGCTCAACGGAGAATCCTCCGACAAGAAAGCCGAGCCGGAGGAGGACATGCTCCGCCTGACGACCATCCACCAGTCCAAGGGACTCGAGTTCCCGATCGTCTTCCTCCTGGGCTGCGCCGACGGGCTCCTGCCCCTGACCCGCGCCATCGACGAAGGGGACGTGGAGGAAGAACGCCGCCTCTTCTACGTGGCCTGCACGCGCGCGGAGAACATGCTCTTCCTTTTCGCCCCCCGTTTCGCGGTCTCGGGAGAGGGCTACCGTCCGCTGGATCCCTGCCGTTTTCTGGAAGAAATGAGCCCGGATTGTTACGAATTGGCGGATTACGCCCATCGCCGGCTCTGAGCCGGCTATGACGGACGAACGGGGGTAGGTGCTTGCCTTTGCCTTGGGCTGGCATTTATGACTCAACACAAACATTTAACCGCCATCGCCATGCCCAAGGTACTCGTCGCCGACAAGATCTCGCCCACCGGAGTCGCCCTCCTCAAAGCCCAGCCGGGCTATGAGGTCGTCGAAGCCTACGGCTCCTCCCCCGAGAAGGTCCTGGAGCTGGTCGTGGACGTGGACGCCATCCTGGTCCGTTCCGAGACCCAGATCACCCGCGAAGTGCTCGCCGCCGCCCAGCGCCTCGTCTGCGTCGGCCGAGCCGGCGTGGGCGTGGACAACATCGACGTCGATGCCGCCACCGAGCGCGGCGTCATCGTGATGAACACCCCCTCGGGCAACACCATCGCGACCGCCGAGCTCACCTTCACCCACCTGCTCTCCCTCGCCCGCCCGGTGCCGGAAGCCGTCCAGTCCATGCGCGAAGGCAAGTGGGACCGCAAGACCCTCTCCGGCTCCGAACTCTTCGGCAAGACCCTCGGCGTGCTCGGCCTCGGCCGCATCGGCGCCGAAGTCTCCAAGCGCGCCCTCGCCTTCGGCATGAAGGTGCTCGCCTACGATCCTTACCTCACCGAAGCCCGCGCCAAGGCCCTCGGCGTGTCGATCGCGACCCTCGACGAAGTCTTCGCCCTCTCCGACTACATCACCGTGCACATGCCCCTCATCGAGAAGGGCAAGCAGGGCGCGACCGAAGGCATGGTCGATGAAGCCGCCTTCGCCAAGATGAAGAAGGGCGTGAAGATCGTGAACTGCGCCCGCGGCGGCATCGTCGACGAGGCCGCCCTCGCGGCCGCGCTCGCCTCCGGCAAGTGCGGAGGCTGCGGTTTCGACGTGTTCGTCGAAGAGCCCCTCGCCAAGGACCACCCGCTCCGCTCCCTCCCGAAGGCCCACCTCTCCCCGCACCTCGGCGCCTCCACCGCCGAAGCCCAGGAGAACGTCGGCGTCGAGGTCGCCGAAGCCGCCATCACCGTCCTCGGCGGCGGTTCGCCCGCCAACGCGGTCAACCTGCCCTCCGTCGACGCGCAGACCCTCGCCGCGATCAAGCCGTTCCTCTCGCTCGCCCAGAAGCTCGGCTCCATCGCCCGCCAGCTGGCCGCCCCCGGCCGCATCGAGTCCCTCCGCCTGACCACCTTCGGCACCGGCTCCGACCAGGGCGCCAACGCCATCGCCCGCGCCATCCAGCGCGGCTACCTCCGCGGCATCGTGGAAGGCGTCACCGACGTCAACGCGCCGGGCAAGCTCAAGGCCCTCGGCGTCGAGGTCCAGTCGGTCCGCTCCTCCGCCGAAGCCGACTACAAGGAACTCATCCTCGTCGAGGCCGTGCTCGCGGGCGGGAAGACCGTCTCCGTCGCCGGCACCGTCATCGGGAAGGCCCAGTCGCCGCGCATCGTCTCGATCAACGGCCGCACGCTTGAGTTCATCCCCGAAGGCAAGCTCCTCCTCATCGAGAACCAGGACCAGCCCGGCATCATCGGCGCCCTCGGCACCCTGCTCGCCAAGGAACGCGTTAACATCGCCAACATGGCGCTGAGCCGTTCCGGCGGCGCCAACGCGCTCGCCGTCTACCAGCTCGACACCGCCCCCGGCGAAGCCGCCCTCGCGGAGATCCTCCGGAATCCGGCGATCGTCAGCGCCAAGCTGATCGAAGCCTGAGCGATGTTCGCGGCCCTCGGGATCTTCTGCCTGCTCGGATACCTCATCGGTTCCGTCAACTTCGCCGTGCTCGTGGCGAAGAAGCATGGAGTCGACATCCTGAAGGAAGGCTCCGGCAATCCCGGCGCCACCAACGTCAAGCGCGTGCTCGGCAAGGGACCGGGCAACCTCGTCTTCGCCCTCGACGCCCTCAAGGGTTTCGTCGGCGCCGGCCTGCCCTACCTGTTGCTGCGCGTGGAAGAAACCCCGGCCGCGGCCGACATCCATTTCACCGTCTGCGTCGCCGGCTTCGTCGGCACGCTGCTCGGCCACTGCTTCTCCTGCCTCCTGAAGTTCAAGGGCGGCAAGGGCGTGGCCTCCACCATCGGCGGCCTGCTCGTCCTGCTGCCCGTCCCGATCCTCATCGGCGCCGCCGTCTGGGGCCTCGTGTTCACCCTCTCCCGCTACGTCTCGCTGGCGTCCATCGCGCTCGGCGTGTCGCTCCCCCTCTCTTGCTGGCTGCTCCCCCTCTTCACGAAGCTGACCTTCGGCCAGCCGGAGTTCTGGTTCGCCGCCGCGGTCGCCGCCTTCAACGTCTGGACGCATCGTTCCAACATCGGCCGCCTGCTCGCCGGCACCGAGAACCGCTTCGTCAAGAAAGCCTGAACTTTTCGCAATGACCGCCCCTCGCACCATCGGCATCGGCATCCTCGGCTTCGGCACCGTCGGCCAAGGCGTCTGGAAGCACCTGCAAGACAAACAGGCCGACCTCGAATCCCGCCTCGGCGTGAAGCTCGACCTCCGCAAGGCCTCCGTCCGCGACCTGCGGAAGAAGCGCGCGGTGAAGATCCCGGCCGCGCGCCTGACCACCAACCCCGCCGAGATCATCGACGACCCCAAGGTCCACGTGGTCTGCGAGCTCATCGGCGGCACCACCAAGGCCCGCGAGCTCACCCTCCGGGCCCTGCGCCTCGGCAAGGTCGTCGTCTCGGCCAACAAGGCCCTCCTCTGCGAGCACGGCCCCGAGATCTTCCAGGCCGTCCGCAGGCACGGCGGCCAGTTCCTTTTCGAAGCCAGCGTCGCCGGCGGCATCCCGATCATCAAGGCCATCCGCGAAGGCCTCGTCGCCAACCGCTTCGAGCTGATCGTCGGCATCCTCAACGGCACGTGCAACCACATCCTCACCCGCATGGGCGAGGACGGCCTTTCGTTCGCCGACGCGCTCAAGGAAGCCCAGGAGCTCGGTTACGCCGAAGCCGACCCGACGCTCGACGTCGACGGCATCGACGCCTTCCACAAGGCCTCCATCCTCGCCTGGCTCGCGCACGGCAAGTGGGCGCCGGCCGCCCGCACGCTCGTCGAAGGCATCCGCAAGATCGGCCCGGCCGACATCGACTTCGCCCGCCGCTTCGGCTTCGCCCTCAAGCACCTCGCCGTCATCCGCCGCGACTTCAAGTCCGACTGGATGACCGTCGGCGTCTACCCCTCGCTCGTCCCGAACCGCGACATCCTCGCGCGCGTCTCCGGCGTCAACAACGGCATCACCCTCCGCGGCGACGTCGTCGGCGCCACCACGCTCACCGGCCGCGGCGCCGGCGGCGACGCCACCGCGTCGGCCGTCATCGGCGACATCGTCGACGCCATCGCCGCCCTCACCGGCGCGATCCCGCAGGCGCTCTCGCCCGACGCCCTCGCCGCCCGCGAGAAGGCCGGCCGCGCGCTGCGCATGGCCTCGATCGACGAGATCGTCTCCCCCTTCTACCTCCGCCTGTCGCTGCTCGACAAGGCCGGCGTCTCCGAAGGCATCTACCGCGTCTTCTCGAAGCACAAGGTCTCCATCGCCCGCGTGATCCAGTACGAGCACCCGAACCAAGGCCGCGGCACCGTCACGCTCTCGACCTATCCGGTCAGCGAACGCCGGATGTCGGCGGTCTTGACAGAGTTGCGCCGCCTCAAGACCGTGCTCGAGGAGCCGGTGGTGCTCCGCATCTTCTCTCCCGAATCCTGACCCTCCGGTGGCCCTCATCGTCCAGAAATACGGCGGTACTTCCGTCGGCAACGTCGACCGCATCCAGAACGTCGCGGCCAAGATCAAGGAGCAGTGGTCCAAGGGCAACCGCATGGTCGTCGTGGTCTCCGCCCGCAGCGGCGTGACCAACGACCTCATCGCCCGCGCCAAGGCCCTCTCGAAGCTCCCCGACGAGCGCGAGATGGACGTCCTGATGGCCGTCGGCGAACAGGAGACCATCGCCCTCACGGTCATGGCCCTCCACGCCATCGGCGTCCCCGCGGTCTCCCGCACGGGCGCCCAGGCCGGCATCTTCACGGACGACGTCCACACCCGCGCCCGCATCACCCGCATCACCGGCGGCGACCTGCTCGCCCGCCTCGACGAAGGCAAGGTCGTCGTGGTCGCCGGCTTCCAGGGGTCCACCGACCAAGGTGAAATCACCACCCTCGGCCGCGGCGGCTCCGACCTCACGGCCATCGCCGTGGCGGCCTCCATCAAGGCCGACCTCTGCCAGATCTTCACCGACGTCGACGGCGTCTACACCGCCGACCCCCGCATCGTGCTCAACGCGAGCAAGCTGCCGGAGATCTCCTACGAGGAGATGCTCGAGCTGGCTTCCAGCGGCTCCAAGGTCATGCAGTCCCGCTCGGTGGAGTTCGCCCAGAAATACAACGTGCCTTTCGAGGTCCGTTCCTCCTTCAACGACCAACCCGGTACCATCGTGAAAGCCATCGACAAAACCCTCGAAGACGCGGCCATCGCCGGCGTCGCCCTCGACCGCCTGCAGACCCGCGTCACGGTGAACGACCTGCCGGACAACCCGCAGGCGCTGTCCGCCCTCTTCGACGACCTCGGCGAGGCGGGGCTCAGCGTCGACATGATCATCAAGAACCTGGGCAAGGACGGCAAAGCCAACCTGACCTTCTCGGTGACCACCGCCGAATTCTCCCGCGTCGAGGCCGTCGTCGGCCAGACCTTGAAGAAGCTCGGCTCCGGCTCCGTCCGCTCCGCAGGCGAGATCTCCAAGCTCTCCATCGTGGGCGTCGGGATGATCTCCCACCCCGGCGTCGCCGGCACGCTCTTCAAGGCCCTCGCCTCCGTCGGCGTCAACAGCGAGCTCATCACGACCTCCGAGATCAAGATCTCGGTCGCGCTCGAACCCGCCAAGGCCGACGCCGCCGTCCGCGCCGTGCACACGGCCTTCGGACTCGACAAGGCCTGAACCGGCACTCGCCTCTTGCCCGCCGGCCCGCCCCGTCCATATTCGGGGCGATGCTGCGGTTCACCCTGGCCATCCTCCTCGCCCTCGGCGTCCTCGCGCCGGCACGGTCGGTGTCCCAGGAACTCCCGCCGGACCTGCTCACCGCGCCCGCGCCCGCCGGCGCCGGGGAGCGGCCCGACGGCCGCGTGCTGCTGGGCCTCGCCGACGAGGCGCTGGCCGCCGGACTCTCGTCGACCGCCGCCGGCTTCTACGCCCGGCTGCTCGCCGACCCCAGGCTCGACGAACGCAGCCGCGAGCACGCCGGCCTCGGCCTGACCGCGGCCACGCTCGAGCGCGTCCGCCTTCCGGAGACCAAGGCGGCCCTGAAGTTCCTTCCGAAATCGCCACGCAAGACCCTGCGCGAAGGGTTGCTGGCGGTGCTTGAGGACGACCTCGACGGGGCCCGCAGGCTCACGGCCGAACTCGACCTCGCCCAGCTGCCCGCGCACGAGCTCGCCTGGGGGCACGCTTTGCGCTGGATGATCGCCGCGGCGCAGGGCGACAACCTCGCCGTGACCGTCAGCCAGGAAGCCGTGCTGCGCTCCGCCGTCTCCGAAGAGCAGCGCCGACGCATCGAACTCCTCGGCTATCGCGCCACCATCCTGGCCGGCCGGGTCGAGGACCGGACGCTCGAAGCCCTGCGTTCCCTCGCCACCGGCGCCCGCGGGACGCCGCTCGCCTACGCCTATGCCCGCAATCTCGCGCTCGCGCTGGCGCAGCGGCAGGACCCCAAAGGAGCGGCGCAGGCCCTCGCCGACGCGGGGCCGCTCGCGCCCGCCCGCCAGGCCGAATCCGACCTGCTCGCCGGCCTCATCCTTGGCGCCGACACCGCCGCCGGGCGCGGGCGGCTCATGGAATCCGCGCGCAACCCCGCCAACGTCGCCGTACGCCTGACCGCCTTGCGGGCGCTGGTCGCGGCGGCCGACCCGAGATCGGAATCCGACCCCGGCAAGACCCTCGACGCCCGCGCCGTGGCGAACGAAGTCAATGACTTCCTCCTCCGCCGGAACCCCGGCGGCATCACCTACCATTGTCCGCGGGACCCGCAGGTGCTCGATGCGATCCATCTCGCCCGGGCGCAGCTGATGCTCTTCGCCGGCAACCGCGAGAAGGCCCGGCAGGCGGCCGAGGACCTGATCAAGGAAGTCCCCGCCAGCCCGCTCGTCCGGGAAGCGACGCGGACGCTCGCCATCGCCGCCTGGGGCGACGGCTCGTTCCGCCTCGCCGCGACCCATCTCACCACCCTCGCCGACGCGAGCGTCGAACCCGAACGCGCCTCATTGCGCATCGCCGCGGCCGACTGCCTCTTCCTGGCCAAGGATTTCGCGCTCGCCGAGAAGACCTACGCCGGCCTGCAGCAGGACGCGGCCGACATCCGCCTCGCCGAGGACGCCTTCCATCAGCGCGTGCTCTGCCTGCTGGAGACCAGCGACGACCCCGTCGCCTGGGCGCGCGTCGCGACCGCCGTCGAGGAGACCGCCCGCGCCCGCCGCACCCGCACCGGCGAACCGCTCTGGTCCGCCGCGTGGAGCCTCGTGGAGGACGCGCGCAAGTCCGGCCGGCCCGCCGACGCCGAGCAGCTCCTCGGCCGCCTGCATCCGCTGCTGACCGACGCCCGCGCCGACTACGCCCTGCGCTTCGCCTGGCAGTCGGCCCTGCTGGCGATCGCCCAAGGCCGCCTCGCGCAGGCCGCCGCCCTCGCCCAGGACATCGACCGCCGCCTCGAGAACCTGCCGGCCGACCCGGCCCTCGGCGAACTGCGCAAGGCCGTCCCGGAACTGCGCGGCCATGCCGCCCTGCTCAAGGCGCGCACCGCCCTCAACAGCGGTTCCGCCCAAGGCCTCGAAGAGCTCGTCGCGCTGCGCCGACGTTTCGGCAAGGTCCCCGCGGCCGCGGCCTCCTACCTCGTCGAAGGCCGCCATCTCGCTTCCGTCGGCCGCCACGCCGAGGCCCAGGAACGCTTCGAAGCGCTCGCCAAGGATTTCCACGGCGAACCCTCGCTGGCCGAATTCGCCTCGCTCGGCCTTTACGAGGCCGCCGAACAGGCCGCCCTGCAGGCCCCGACCGCCGGCGAGGGCAAGCTGAAGGACGCCGTGGAGCTCCTCGAACGTTTCACCGAGACCTATCCGCTCAGCCCCCTGCTCGCCCGGGTCACGCTGCGCCGCGCCGAGATCCTCCGCTCGCTCGGGCAGTTCGACAAAGCGTTGCTCGTGCTCGACGGCCTGATCCGCGACCGGCCCGCCGACCCCGCGCGCCCCCAGGCCGAGATGGCCCGCGCGGACGCCCTCTTCGGGCTCGCCCAGTTCCGCCGCGACCGCAACGGCCAGCTCGACCGGCAGCGCATCGCCCGCGCGACCGCGGCCTACGAACGCATCGCGGAAGCGTGGGCGAAGGATTCGGCCGACACGCAGGCCGAAGCCTGGTATAAGTGGGCGCTGGCGCTGACCGAACGGGCCAAGGCCGAGACGGGGCCCGAGGCGGCCGCTTCGCGTACGGACGCCCGGAAGGCCCTGGTACGCGCGCTCGCCGGCCTCCGCGGCGACCAAGCCGGTAAGACGGCGGGCGGTTTCACCTCCGAAGGGCGCCTCTGGCTCGCGCGCTCGGTGCTGCTGCTGGGCGAGCTCTGCGAACAGGACGGCGACCGGGCCGAAGCCATCGCGGCCTACTCGATCATCCTGACCGTCAACCAAGGCCTCACCGAAGGCCAGAGCCGCCTGCCCGGTCAGGCCACCGCCGAAAGCAAACTTGCGGCCCTCCGCGGTCCGTCGTCCAATCCCAAGTAAGCCCCATGCCCCTCGCCTCCCTGCGTTTCTCCTTCCCCTTCGACGCCGGTCCTTTCGTGTGGCTGCTGCTCGTCCTCGCGTTCCTCGCGCTGGTCTTCGTCGTCGAACGCGCCCTCTTCCTGCACCGCGGCCTGGTGCTCTCCTCCGACTTCATCGAAGGCGTCCGCAACAACCTGCGCGCCGGCCGGCCCCTCGAGGCCCTCGCGGCCTGCGAGGAGTCGCCCGGCCCGGTACCGCGCGTCGTCAAGGCCGCGCTCCTGCGCGCCGCCGCGGGCGAAGAAGCCATGCGCGCCGCCGCCACGGAGGCCGCCTTGCTCGAACTTCCCGTGCTCGAGCGACGGCTGGGCTCCATCGCGGCAATCGGCCGCGCCGCGCCGTTGCTGGGGCTGGCCGGCGCGGTCTTCGCAGGCTTCGACCTCGCGACGGCCCTGCGCGACGGCAGCGTCTATGGCTCGGCCGACGGCCTGCTCCTCGGCGTCCAAGGCGCCCTGGCCACCGCGGGCTTCGCCCTGGTCCTCGCCGCCGGCTGCGCCCTCGGCCATCACTTCCTCGTCGGCCGCGTCCGCTCCATCGTCACGGAGATGGAGATCGCCGCCCACTCCATCATCACCTTCGTCCGCCACGAGCTGCCGGAGGAGAAGCCCCGCCAGTCCTGAGATGCGCACGCCTCTCGGAGTCCTCGAGAAAGTCCGCCCGGCCGAATCCGGACTCGACTTCGCCCCGCTGGCCCTGGCCCTGGCCTGCGCCGCGCTGACCTACGTGCTGTCCGCCGAATTCGTCTTCGCGCCGGGCATGTACGTGGGCTTCGACCAGCGCCCGGGCGCCGTCGCCGCCACGCTCGATACGCCGCGCACCAAGGGCGCCGCGCCCGACCTGGCCCGCACCTCGCTCACCGTCACGCTCGTCTCCGCGCGCGGCACCGGCGTCTATGTCGTGGCCGGCCGCGTGGTGGACCGCACCGGCCTCGGCGCCGAGCTGCGCCGCGTCGCGGCCTCAGGCGGTTCGGCCCGCCCCGTGCTCATCAAGGCCGACGCTTCGCTGACCATGCAGATGTTCCTGGACGTCTGCGAGCTGGCCCGCCAGGCGGGTTTTCCGGGCGTCCTGATCGCGGCCGACGAGCGTTGATTCGCGGTTGCCAGACGCGAGCCGCGTAGCCCATCCTCCGGCCACGTGTCGACCCCCGCGCCCAGTCCCGCCGTCCCGTCCGCCCCTCCGCGGCACATCGGCATCATCATGGACGGCAACGGACGCTGGGCCGCCGCGAAAGGGCTGCCGCGCCTCGAAGGCCACCGCCGCGGCGCCGAACGGCTCATCGAGATCGTCGACGCGTGCATCGACGCGGGCGTGAACACGCTCACGGTCTTCGCCTTCTCCGCCGAGAACTGGAAGCGCCCCCTCGAGGAGGTCAGTGGGCTGTTCAAGCTCGGCGAATGGATCCTGCGCGCGCACCTCGCCCGCCTCGAGAAGCGCAAAGTGCGCCTGCACGTCATCGGCGACGTCACCGCCCTGCCCGACTTCGTCCGCTCGCCGCTGCAGGACGTCATCAAGTCGAGCCAGGACAACACGGCCTTCAACCTCGTGGTCGCGCTGAACTACGGCGCCCGCCAGGAGATCGTCGCCGCCGCCCGTTCGCTCGCCGCGGACGTCGCCGCCGGCAAGCTGCAGCCCGACGCGGTCGACTGGGCCGCCGTCGAGGCCCGCCTCCAGACCGCCGGGCTGCCGGACCCGGACCTCATCATCCGCACCTCGGGTGAGTTCCGCCTCAGCAACTTCCTGCTCCTGCAGTCCGCCTACGCCGAGATCGTCTTCGCCCCCGTCTTCTGGCCGGACTTCGACAAGGCCCAGCTGCAGCTCGCCCTCGCCGAATACGCCAGGCGCGAACGCCGCTACGGCATGACCGGCGCCCAGGTGCAACCGCCCGCCCAAGCATGAAAGACCGCGCCCTCAGCACCATCGGCCTCTGGGTCGTCGTCGGACTCGTCATCTGGGTCGGCGGTTTCTTCTCCGTCGCCGAGCAGGCTTCGTTCGGCCTGCTCGCCCTGATCATCGGCGCGGCGCAGTATGAGTTCTATTCGCTCGCGCAGCGCATCCCCGGCGTGCGTCGCCCGAGCTTCTCCGGCATCGTCGCCGGCTTCGCCCTGCACTTCGCGCTGTTCTTCCTCGCGCCCGAGGAAGCCCGCGCGAACCTCCTGCTGACGATCGGTGCGTTGCTCGTCGGACTTCATCTCCTTTCGCTTCTCCGCCAACCGGGCGAAGTCCCGACGTTGCTCCGCCGCTTCCCCACCCTCTACGGCTTCGCGTATCTGCCTTTCATGCTGGCTTCGCTCATCGCGATCGCGCGCATGAAGGACGGCCACCTGCTCACGGCGAAGTCCGTCGGACTCTACTACGTCGTCTGGGTCTTCGTGGCCACGAAGTTCACCGACGTGGGCGGCCTCCTCGTCGGCGTCCCCTTCGGCAAGCACAAGCTCGCCCCCGCCATCAGCCCCGCGAAGAGCTGGGAAGGCTGCGTCGGCGGCCTCGCCTGCTCGGCGCTGATCTCCGGGCTCTACGCCTGGCTGCTCCGCGAAGCCGTGGGCGTCAGCTTCATGGTGCCGTGGAAGGCCGCCTTGCTGGCCTTGCCGATCGCGGTCCTCAGCATCCCCTCCGACCTCGTCGAATCCGTCTTCAAGCGGCTCGCCGGCGCGAAGGATTCCGGCGCGACCATCCCCGGCATCGGCGGCGCGCTCGACCTGATCGACAGCATGGTGCTCACCTCGCCGGCCGCGCTGATCCTGCTGTCCTACTTCCTGGAGTGGGCCAAGCAAGGCTGATGACCGATTCCGCGCCAGCGATCCATGTGCTGACGGGGCCGACCGCCGTCGGCAAGACGGAAGCCGCCTTGCGTTGGGCGGAACAGCACGACGCTGAGATCGTTTCGTGCGATTCGGTCTGCGTCTACCGCGGCATGGACATCGGCTCGGCCAAGCCCACCGCCGATGAACAGCGCCGCGTCCGCCACCACGGCCTCGACCTCGTCGATCCGAGCGAGCGCTACTCGGTCTCGCAATACGTCGACATGGCCCGCGCGGCCATCGCCGGCGCGCACGCCCGCGGCAGACGCGTCCTCGTGACCGGCGGCAGCGGCTTCTATCTCGCCGCGTTCTTCGGACCGGTGACGGACGAAAGGGAGATCCCGGCCGCGATCACGGAGGAAGTGCGCACGTTGCACCGTCAGGGCCTCGCTTCTCTCCTGCTTCGCCTCCGCGAGCTGGAAGGCGACCGGCTACCGGACTGGCTCGACGTCCAGAATCCCATCCGCGTCGCCAAGGCCTTGGAGCGTCGCCTCGCCTCCGGACGCACCCTTGATGCCCTGCGCGATGAATTCCTGACCCGCCGGGGACCGTTCGCGGAGCATCCGGTGACCTGCGAACTCATGGAGCGGCCCGACGCCGAACTGAAAGCCCGGATCGCCGCCCGCACGGAGCAGATGCTGGCGAACGGCATGATCGAAGAGTCCGAACGCCTCCTGGCCATGGGTCTCGATCCAGAACTGACCTCGTCCCGCGCCGTGGGCTATCGGGCCGTCATGGACTGGCTGGAGGGCGGTAAACGGGTCGCCCGATCCGGACTCGCCGAACGCGTGAACCTCGACACCTGGGCCCTTGTTCGGAAGCAACGTAAGTGGTTCCGGCGGCTGGGATTAGCAAAAGACCCTGAATAAGGGGATTTGGGCCGTCCACGGGCCCGCAAACGACTGAGGGGCGTCAAAAAGGGGTCTTTTATGGCTTTTTGCTGCCTCCATCCTTGCCACCCCCCGTTTTTTGCCCATTTTTACCAACCGAACCCCCTACCCACCCTAACCATGCCCCTGAAACTCGGCCAGCCTCTCCCTGAAATCACCCTCAAGCAAGGCGTAGTCGGCGCCGACGGAAAAGTCGGTCTGGCCGACGTCAACCTCCGCCGCAACGTCGGCAAGGGCAAGACCGTCATCCTTTTCGTGCCCCTCGCCTTCACCGGCGTCTGCACCGATGAGCTTTGCAAGGTCACCGGCCTCCTCGACGAGTACAAGAAGCTCGGCGCCGACGTGATCGCCATCTCCGTCGACTCCCCCTTCGCCCAGGAAGCCTGGGCCAAGCAGGCCGGCATCAGCGTCACCCTCGCCTCCGACTTCAACCGCGTCGCAGTCAAGGCCTTCAAGGTCAAGGACACCCGCGTGATCCCCGAGAAGACCGGCCTCCTCAACGTGGCCAAGCGCTCCGTCTTCGTGGCCGACCAGGCCGGCAACGTGATCCACTCCGAAGTGAAGCGCGACCCGTCCTCGATGCCGAACTTCGCCAAGATCAAGAAGGCCGTCGAAGCCTAAGCGTCAGACAGGCTTATTTGAAGGCGGTCGGGCTTGCCCCGACCGCCTTCTTTGCTTTTGGCTACTGCCCCGGACGGCCGCGTCCGGACCCATCTTTTCATACCCAAACACACCATGGCCCTTAAAGACCCCTTCAAAGCCCTCCGCCCCTTCTCCGCCGGCGGCAAGTCCGGGCAGATTTACTCCGTGCCCGCGCTCGAGCAGGCCGGCCTCGGCAAGGTCTCGCGCCTGCCGGTCTCCATCCGTCTCGTCCTCGAATCCGTGCTGCGCAACTGCGACGGCGTCGCGGTCACCGAGCACGACGTGAAGACCCTCGCCGCGTGGAACGCCGCCAAGCCCGTCGACACCGAGATCCCGTTCGTCGTCGCGCGCATCGTGCTGCAGGACTTCACCGGCGTGCCGCTCCTCGTCGACCTCGCCGCCATGCGCGAAGCCGTCGCCAAGCTCGGCAAGGATTCCGCCGTCATCGAACCGCTCGTCCCCGTCGACCTCGTCGTCGACCACTCCGTGCAGGTCGACCGCGCCGGTTCCGCCTCCTCCTTCCTCGAAAACCTGCGCCAGGAATTCGGCCGCAACACCGAGCGCTACGAATTCCTCA
>JAURFU010000048.1 GCA_030834165.1 Verrucomicrobiota bacterium | reverse complement strand
GGCTCGGGCTCAAGCCTGCTTTGGGTTGCCACGGACCCCGCGCCGGAACGTAATACGTCATGCCTGCTGCCATCGGCATCCTGGGTGGGACTTTCGATCCTCCGCATGCCGGACATGTGGCGGCGGCCGTGGCCGCGCAGAAGCAGCTCGGGCTCGACGAGGTGCGCGTCATCCCGGCCGGTCAGGCTCCGTTGCGCACGGGCGCCCCGTTGGCTTCGGCCGCAGATCGCGTCGCAATGTGCCGTCTTGCGTTCGCGGAGCATGCGTGGGCCGTCGTCGACGAGCGCGAGACCTTGCGGTCCGGCACGAGCTGGTCCGTCGACACCGCCCGCGAACTCGCCCGGGAATATCCGGACGCCCTGCGCGTCTGGATCCTCGGCGCGGACCAGCTCGCCCGGCTCGACCGGTGGAAGGACGTCGCCGAACTCTGCGGCCTCGTCGAGTTCGCGGTCCTCTCGCGTGACGGCATCTCGACCGTGCCGCCGGCTTCCTTGGCCGCGGTCATCCGCCTGACCATCCTGCGGGCCCCGCCCGTGCAGGTTTCCTCGACCTCGCTCCGCGAAGCGCTGCGCCGCGGTGATTCGCCCCGAAACGGCTTGCCCCTCGGGGTCGCCCGCCACATCGAAGAGCACTCCCTTTACCAAGCCTGAACATGTCCGCCCTTAAGAAGAAGACCACGAAGAAGAGCCCGGCCCGTCCGGTCGCCAAGTCCAAGGCCAAGGCCAAGGGCGGCGTTTCCGCCAAGGGCGGCAAGCCGGCGGCCCGTCCGGCGCGGCGCATCCTTCCGGCCGTCCCGCCCCTCAAGGCCAAGAGCCGCGGCGAGAAGGCCGCCGCCAAGCCGATGGTCGTGCTCCCGAAGCTGCCGGCGCACCTCGTCGCCGCGGTCCGCGCGCTCGACGACAAGAAAGCCGTCGAGATCCGCGTCCTCGAGATGGGACAGATCTCTTCCGTCGCCGATTTCCTCGTGATCGCCACCGGCACTTCCGAGCCTCACCTGCGCGCCCTGCGCATCGCCCTCGAGCAGGCGCTCGACGAGGTCGGCGTGACGTCTCGCTCCGAATCCCAGCGCGACAGCGGCTGGACCGTGGTCGACGCCTTCGACGTGCTCTTCCATGTCTTCCGCGAGGACGTCCGCCGGAGCTACGCCTTGGAAGCCCTCTGGAAGGACGGACTGGACATCCCGGTCTCGGCCATCCTGAAGGCCTGAGGGGGAAGCAGCACCCGGTGGTGGTAGTGGGCAGGATCGAACTGCCGACCTAGGGCTTATGAGTCCCTCGCTCTAACCAACTGAGCTACACTACCGAAAACCGAGTTCGGTCAGTCCAGCCCAGCCCCTCGGCTTCGTCAAGCCGATTGCGGTTCAGGGGCGCGGCTGGACGATGATCCAGAAGCACCAGAGCCACAGCAACAGGCCCAGGCAGGCCAGGACGAGGGCGAGCCCGGACTGCGTCTGGCGGATCTCGGCCAGGCCTTCCTGGTCGAGGGTGCGGCCGATCCGGCGCACGAGCGCGACCGGGAGGAAGCAACCCAGCGCCGTCGTGAAGGTCAGCAGGATGAAGAGCGAGATCGGCGGGGTGTCCGGGGCGACGATGTGCCAGGCGTAGACCGCGAGCGCGAACAGCGGCGGCAGCAGGAAGGTCGAACCGCACCAGAGGTAGCCGGCGCGCACGGTGCGCTCGAGGTTCTCGCCGGCGGCCGAGCGGGCGGTGTCGGGCATCAGCCCCGGATGTTCGTCGGCGACGAAGCCGGGCGGCGGAGGCGCGTCGCCCGCGGTGACTTCGGCGGTGGGCGCGATCACGCGCGTCAGGCCGGCGCCGCGGAGATAGTCGCGCAAGGTCATCCAGCGTCCCTCGACTTCGATGTTGTGCAGCAGGCTGATGTCGCCGGCCCGGAGCAGCTCCTGGACGCGGGCGAACGGGAAGGGGCCGGTCACGGCGCCTTTCCAGCGGAGTCGGAATGCGTTCGTCGGGGCCATGGTCAGAGGTCGCGCCCTTGGAGGAGGGTCTCCCAGCCGCCGTCAGGCGGGTTCAGCCCCTTGGGGATGCCGGCGGCTTCGGCCGCTTCGGCCACGGTGCCGGGATAGCGCAGGAGGGGCGAGAGCGGCGCGGCGTCGGCGACGCGTTTCGGCAGGCCGTCCTCGCCGACGCGGAAGAGCACCGCGACCTTGCCGTCGTTGTCGAGGCCGTAGAGCGCGCTGCCCTTGGCGGCCTCGCGCAGGCGGGGCGCGCCGTCGCGGCCGACCATGCCGGCGAAGACCAGCCGGCGGGTGCGCAGCTGCGCGAACGTGGCGCGCCAGAAGCGGGCTTCCTCGGCGTAGCCGGCGCCGGCCTGCGGGAGCAGGAACGCACGGAGTTCTCCCTTCACGTCGGCCCACTTGTCGCGGAAGAGGTAATCGTAGGGTTCGAGCGCGTTCTGCGTGATGCGGCGGAGGTTTTCGGCGTCGCGTTGCGCGCTCGGCGAGAAGATCAGGCCCCAGGCGTCGGGTCGTCCGCCGGCGAGTTTGTAGAGTTCCTGCAGCTGGAACGCCCGCAGCTCGGGGTAGGGCGAATCGCTGCGCCGCACGCGTTCCATCGTGCGCAGCGGCGGTTCGAGGAGACGGCCGGAACGGGCGTCCTGGAAGCGCGTGACCTGGCGGATGAACTCCAGCTCGGGGATGGGCGCGAGCGACGTGAGCTCCTCGCCGTTGCGGAAGCCGTTGTTGAACTCGCGTCGGCGCCAGGCGCCCTCGGTCACGGAGCCGTCACGGCCGAGCTCCTTGGCCTTCTGCGTGAACTCGACGCCGTCGGTGAACGCGTTCTTCGTCTCGACGATCTCGCCGACGACGTACACCTGGCGGCCGGGCGTGACGCCGCGGACCGAATACAGGCTGAGCGTCGCGCGGCGCAGGCTGTCGGCGAGCGAGGTGTCCGAGAGGCGTCGCAGCAGGCGCTGTTCGGCGTCGGTCAGCACGGCCGGATGGAACACGCCCTGCGGGTCGGCGGTCGCGGCGGCGTCCCACATCGCGGCCACGCGAGGGGCGAGGACGGGGCGGGGCAGGGCCTGGAGCGTCGGCGCGCGCGTGAAGACGAAGGAAGCGCGGGCGCCGAGGTCGGTCTTCTCGCCGGCGGTGTTGGCCGAGGCGTCGGCGAGCGCCGCCAGGTAGGTCGTCAGGTCGGCCGCCGCCTCCAGTCCGCGGAGGGCGGCGGCGATCTTGCGGTCGCCGGCGAGGCGGATCTCGCCGCGGTCCGCCGCGGCCGCGGCGGAATCGAGGTCGCGGTCGCCCGCTTCGCCGAGGGTCTTCAGCAGCCGGCGGAGGCGTTCGAGGGTCTCCATCGTGCGGGCCGGTTCGGCGATGGCGGCGACGTCGCCGACCGCCTTGTTCAGTTCGGCGGTGCGCACGGCGAGCTCCTGGCGGAGCCGGCCGAGATGGTTCTGGCTGGCCGCGGCCAGGCCTTCGGGGTCGGGCAGCGCGGACTTGAGCCGCTCGCGCAAGGCGGGCCCGACCTCGCCGAGGGACCTGAGGTAGGCCGCGCTCCGGCGGGCGACCTCGGCGACGTTGTCGTCGTTCACCCCGGACTTGCCGGTCTCGGCGAGCTGACGGGCTTCGAGGCGCAGTTTCTGCTCGAGCGCCATCTGCGCGGCGAGGGTCTCGCGCAGCGGGCGGGCGTCGGCCTTGCGGCGTTCCTGTTCGGCGGCGCCGGCGCCGCCGCGTTCGAATTCGTCGAGCGCGCGCAGGGCGGCGTCGTGCTCGTAAAGTTCGACGAGCCGGGCGGCTTCGGAGAAGCGGCCGAGCGTCTCCTCCTCCTGCTGACGCTGGAGGTTGACGGCGACGACGGCGCCCACGAACACGAGCAGGCCGACGACCCAGGAGGAGGTCAGCAGCAGGTAGCGGCGGTTGAGGCGCGTGCGCGTGGCCTGACGCAGGGCGCGGGCTTCGCGCAGCAGGCCCTCGGGAAGCCTTTCCTCGTGGGGCGACGCGCGTTCGAGCCACGCGCTGAGGCGGACGATGAGGATCGCGGGCGAGGAACCGCGGGCGGCTTCCTGGCCGAGCACCTGCCATTCCTCGAGCAGGCTCTCGACGGCGGCGCGCAGCGCGGCCTCGGCTTCGGCGGTCGCGGCGAGTTCGCCGGCCCAGGCTTCGAGCTCGGCCATCCGCGCGAGCACTTCGGGCGCAAGGTTCAGCTGGTGGTCGCGTTCGAGCGCGCGCGTGCGCCCGAGCGCGGCGGCGCAGGCCTCCCAGTGGCCGCCGTCACGGGCCAGGGCGGCTTCGGCGACGAGGCCGACGGCCTGTTCGGCGGCGTTGGCGCGGAGCCAGGCGGCGCGGCGGGCGCGGGCGTCGTCCCAGCGCGGTTCGCCGGCAAGGTCGTTCGCGCCGAAGCGTTCCATGCGCTGCATGAGCTCGACGGCCTCGGCGGGGCGGCCCTCGGTGAAGAGCGCGCCGACGCGCCCGAGCGATTCGCGCAGGAACTTCGCCGAGAGGCGGGCGAGTTCGGACTGCGCGTTCGGGTCGTCGGGGTTGATGCGGACGATCGAGCGCAGCACCGCGAGCGCGCGGTCTTCGTCGCGCCGGCGGATCGCGTCGCGGTAGTCGCGGTAGAGCGGATGGCTTTCGCCGATGACGCGTCCGTAGAGGCTCTCGACGGCGAGCACGTGCTGTCCGTCCAGCGGGAATCCGGCCGGCAGGCCGCGTTCGCGGCAGAGCGCGTGCCAGCGGTCGGATTCCGCGAAACTCAGCAGGGCGCAGAGGCCGAGAAGGTCAGGCTCGGCCTCGGCGGCCTGGAAGGCGGCGTGCTCGTTGCCGCCGCGCACGAGCGTGGCGCACTGTTCCAGGCGCTCGCGGGCGCGGACGCACAGCGCGGCGTATTCCCCGGCCAGCGAGCGCGCTTCGAGATCAGGCGTCCCCAGTTCGAGCTGGCCGCGGATGCGGGCGATGAGGCGTTCGGCCTGCATGGATCAGCGGAATTCGAGCAGGCGGGGCCCGGCGGAGCCGCCGGCGTCGACGGCCTGCACCACCCACGGCGCGCCGGCTTCGATCAGCCGGCCCTCGCGGAAGGCTTTGCGGCGGGCGGCGATCTCCTCGTAGGGGGGCGTGCCCGGTCCTTGCTTGGCTTCGAGGCGGAGGAGGTCGGTCTCGAGGAGGGAGCGGGTGGCGCGGACGGACGGCAGGTCGCGGTCAGGGAAGGCGTGTTCGGCGGGGTAGAGGCCGACCTGGCCGTGGGCCCAGACGAAGGCGTTGACGGCGCCTTCGGCCCAGGGGGCCGGGCGGATGACGCCGGTGTCCGCGTCGTAACGGAGGGCGCCGACGCCGAGGTCGAGCGGCCGCAGCTGCGCGGCGTCCCCGATCAGCGCGAGCACGCGTCGGTCGCCCTTGGGCAGGATGATCTCGACGAGCAGGTTGGCCCCCGGCGCGCCTTCGGCGGCGGTGAAGTTGAGGGACACGACGTTGCGACGCGCGCCGAGGCCGACGCCGATGGCGGGCAGCCTGCCGGGTTCGGGGTTGGATTCGAACCAGGTCGTCTGTTGGGCGACGCGGATCTCGCCGTTGACGTAAGGCGTGCGTTCGTCGCGCTGATGGGGGGTGACCAGCGGCAGCACGCGGAGGCGGATCTGCGCCGTCGAGCGGGACGAGGCGCCGGCTTCTTCGGCCCATTTCGTGAGACGGTCCACCGCGGAGCGCGAAAGGGAGAATTCGGCCTCGACGGGAGACTTCGGTCCGAGGTCGGAGACGCGCCATCGGCCCGGCACGGCGAGGACGGGTCGGACGTCGAGGGTCGGGAGCAGCAGGGTGCGCCCCTTGATTTCGAGGAGCTGCTTCCAGGCGGCGTCTTCGGGGACGCCGAGGAGCTTGCCGACGCGCATGACCTCGAGGGTCTCGGCGTGGGCGGCCTGGCTGGCCTTCGGGTCGTCGAGGATGTCGCGCCGTTCGATCCTGGCGAGCAGCTGGCGGACGGCGCCGGCGGAATAGCCGTTGAGGATCCGCGGCAGGAGCTGCTCCTTGTAGTTGCCGAGGCGGGCGGGCGAGCGCTCGTTGGTCTCGAGCCAGAGGCGCGCGGCGGGCAGCATGTCGCCCGTCTCGAGCAGGCTCTGGATCTCGGTGACGGCGCGGTTGACGCGGAGGATCTCCTCCTGCTGGGCGAGGTCGGCGGCGGAAGGGGCGGGGGCGACGACCGGGGCGGGCGCCGGGGCGGGCGTCTCGGCCTGCCGGGTGAAGAGGAAGGCGAGGCCTGCGGCGACGACCAGCAGGACGCCGCCCACGATCCACGGCGTGGCGGAGCCGCCTTGCGGGGCGGCGGGCGCGGCGCCGGGACGGCGCGTGACCGCGACCGGCGTGCTCTTGGCGGAAGTCAGGCCGGCGGCGGCCTGCCGGGCGAGGTCGCCGGTCGGTGCCGGCAGCGTGCGGGCCTCGACGAAGTCGATGGTCGCGGCGCGTTCGGCGTGGGCGGCCCAGACGAAGCCGGCCTCGCCCGTGATCCGCGCGTCGGTGGTGAACGTGGCGTGCCAGGCGGCCTTGCCGATGAGGGCGGAAGCTTCGGCGAACAGCTTCAGCAGCGTCGCGTTGGCCGGAGGATTACGCAGGCCCACCGTGGTCGCGCCCGTCGCGTCGACCAGCCAGGCGGCCTTGGCGCCGGTGCCGGTGGCCTCGCGCCACGTGACGGCGGGGGAGAGCGGCGTGGCCGCTTCCAAAGCCAGCGGACGGTTCTCGCCTTCGAGCCAGACGGGGGCGCCGGTCCACTCGGCGAGCCAGCCTTTCCAGCGGGCGGCCAGGGCGGCGGGCGGCGCGAGGAGGGCGGCTTCTTCGGCGGTGAAGATCAGGTGATGCGCGAGACGGTTGTCGCGCTGCGTGTAATCGAGCCCGCGGGCGACGAAGCGGGAGAGCACGAACCAATGGCGGTCGCCGGCCTCGAGGGTGCGGAAGGTGAACGTCTCTCCTTCGGGCAGCTCGTGGGGCGTGCCGACGGACTCGAGCAGCTGGGCCAGACGGTCCGGCACGGCGCGATGGCGCGCGACGGTGCAGTAGCCTGAGCGTCCCGGGGTGAGGCCTTGCGGAGCGGAGGTGAAGACGAGTTGGAGGGGCATCAGGATTGGGGGGTCGCGGGGAACATCGCCGGCGAGGACAGGTGCAGCAGCCAGTAGAGCGGCTCCTCCACGTGGGCGGGCGCGAGGCGTTGCGGGTCGGGGGCGATGCGGCCCTTGTTCGGTCCGGCGCCGATCATCACCGGCGTGTGGCCGAAGGAGGTCGCGGCGAAGAAGCAGATCCGGTCGGCGAGGGATTCCGCCGAAGCGACCAGGCCGGGGCACAGCTGCAGCAGCACCTCGCGGACGCGGTCGGAGTTGCGGCGGATGGCGGCGAGGTCGAGCGCGCCGGATTTCACGGCCGGTTCGAGGGGCGAGCTGAGGAGCTTCTCCCAGGTGTCCGACTTACCGACGACGAAGGCGAGCGGCGTCGCGATGCGCTGGTCGTGCGCGAGGCCGAGCACGCGCTTCATGCGCGTCTCCATCTCGGCGAGGATGCTGTCCTGCTGATCGACGCGGCCCTTGAGCGACAGCTGCGGGTCGTCGACGCCGACGAGCCTGGCCTTGAAGCGGGCGTTGGCGGTCGGATCGAAGAGGAAGATCAGGCCGCTGGAGGTCGCGACGTGCATCGCGCCGGGCGAGTCATGGATGTCGATGCCCGGCTCGAAGTGCTCCCCCGCGTTGTCATACAGGATGACCGAGGTGTCGAGCGCCGGCTGGCCGGGGCGGCTCAGCGAGTAGATGAACGGCCGGGGCAGGGAGACCATGCGGCCGAGGCGCGGGAGCTTCTCGTACGTCGCGCCTTCGAGGGCCGTCTTGCCGAGGAGGGCGTCTTCCGGCGTCGCCGCGGAGAAGAGCGTGTTGCGCATCTGGTTGAGCAGCATGTTGCCGCTCGGGTCGCCGTCCTTGAACGCCAGCGAGAAGTCTTCCGGCAGGCGGTCCTGGAGCACGCGCGTGAGCACGGCGAGGTAGTAGGATTTGCCGGCGCTCGGCGCCCCGATGAGCGAGATGATGCGGTGCGGGCGCTCGAGGTAGCCGGGCGGCAGCTGCCGGCGGCAGTGCGGGCAGGCGATGTCGGTGCAGGCCAGGCCCATCGGGTCGAGGGCGAGCCCTTGGTCGTTGAAGCGCGTGGGCTGGAAGCGGAGGCGCGCGTCGGAGCCGAGGATCGGATCGCCGCGCAGGTTCTCGTGCACCGCGATGCTCAGCGCGTCGCCGGCGTCGAAGCGCGTCCAGCAGACCGGGCACACGTGCGCCCCGCGGTTCTGCTCGGCCGCGAGGAGGGTGGGGTTCGGCGGACGGACCTCGGTTTCTTCGGGCGGGGAGACGAGCGGGGCGATCTGCGCGAGGTTGAAGCCGACTTCGAGACCGACCGGCGTGCAGGCCAGCGCTTCGGTGGGCAGGCCCGAGCGGGCGGCCGCGGCGAGGAGTTCCGTCGACGGATGTTCGCCGAGCTGGTCGCCGGTGCGGGCGTCGAAGAGCACCCAGAGGTCGGTCCGGACGGTGGCGAAGTCCTGTTGTGGGCGGGGGGCGACGACCAGCAAGGCGTCGGGAAGCTGCACGGTCGTCGGTTCGGTGACGGCGAGACGCTGGCTCAACGGAGCGCCGTTGACCAGGGCCACGCCGTCGCCGGAGGGCTCCAGGCCCACGGTCTCTCCCGCCAGGACCAAGGCGAGGGCCGGTCGGTCGGCGTCTCCCGGGAGGGCGGCCGGCAGTTCGGCGGTGGAGCCTGTTTCGCCGCTGAGGCAGTTGAGCCAGGAAAGGGAGGGGGTTTGCTTGCGGGTGGTGAACATCGGCTCCTGAAGTCGGGGTGTTAAAGAGGTTGATAAGCGAGGGGTAATTGTAAAGATATGTCACCATGATTATGGGTCGACTCCGGCCCGTTTTCCTCTACCAAACCTGAAACCCATGGAGACCGAAGCCGACCAGTCCGCCTTGGACCGCGCCCGCCAGGGGGATCTGTCGGCTTACAACGAGTTGGTCCTCAGATATCAGGGTCGGATCTTCGCCAAGGTCTTTTCGCTGCTTCGTAACCGTCAGGACGCCGAGGAAATCACGCAGGACACCTTCATCCGGGCCCATCGGGTCCTGGCTTCGTTCCGCGGCACCGCCACCTTTTCGACCTGGATCCACCAGATCGGCACCAATCTCGCCCGCAACCGCTACTGGTATTGGCGCCGCCGCAAGCGGGATCAGTCCATGTCCCTCGACGCCGACCTCGGCGATGACCCCGGGGCGACGCTGCATGACATCCTTTCGGACGGTTCCCATGGTCCGGGCCATGAGGCCCAGCATAACGAATTCGTCCAGAAAGTGGCCGAGTGCATGGAACAATTGAAGCCGGAACATGCTCGTATCCTGGCGATGCGCAACGTCAGGAACATGTCGTACGAGGAGATCGCCGAGGACCTCGGTCTCTCCATCGGTACGGTCAAGAGCCGTATCAACCGCGCCCGCGAAGCGTTGCGCGACCTCATGGGGGAGGAATTCCGCTCATGAGCGTCGCCGAATTCGAGGACCTGGTCGCGCTTTTCCTCGAGGGGGGCGCCTCCGCCGAGCAGGTCGCCCGCCTGCGCGCCGCTTTGGACGCTTCGCCTTCCTTGCGCGTGCGCTTCCGTTCTTGCGTCCGTCTCCACCAGGCCCAGCTCGCCTGTCTCAGCCGTCGGGAGGAGGGTTCTTTCGAGGGCGTGCTGGCTTGGTTGCATGCCTATGGCCAGCGGATGGGCCGATCCTTCGCTCACCTGTGTCTTCTCGCCTTGGTGTTCGTCGAACTGAAAGTCACCATTCCCGCCGAATATACCGGTCTGTTCTCCTACGTCGAGGCGCCGGCGGTCTCCGTCTCGCTCGATCTTGCGGAGGCCGGCATGCCGGAACTTTTCATCCCGGACATGGACGATCGCGGGGCCTTGGCTGCCGGCGAAGAGGGCGTCGAGCCCTCGATGCCGTTGCTGGCTTCGCCCCTCGCGCCGATGCCGGCTGCCATGCCTGACATGGCCATGCCCGTCGACCCGCTCACGCAGGTCGAGGTCTGACGCCGATATCCTGCCTTGCCTCCCTTCGGCGCCGGGGGTCAATTGGTGCACGGATGAAGGCCGGAGAACACAGGCCCGAGGTTCGCCTCAAGGGAATCGCCGCCGCCCCAGGCGTCGCGCGCGGACCCGCCTACCCGCTGATGCGTGGCATGGCCATCGTCGCCTGCGAGAAGATTCCCGACCCGGAGGCCGAGATCCGACGCTTCGAAGGGGCCCTCGCGGCCACCCGCGTCGAGATCACGAAGCTCCGCGACGACGTCGCCCGCAAGCTCAACGAGTCCGAGGCTTCCATCTTCGACGCCCACCTGCTCGTCCTCGAGGACGTCGCCCTGATCGACGACGTCAGCAAGGAGGTCCGCAGCACCGGCTTCAACGTCGAGTTCTGCTTCCAGGAGGTCGCCCAGCGCTACATCGAGATCTTCGAGCGCATGGACGACGACTTCCTCCGGGAACGCGCGTCGGACATCCGCGACGTCACCGGTCGCGTGCTCGACCAACTGCTCGGCACCCAGCCGGAACGCGTCGGCCGGGCGGCCCAGGCGCACGTCGTCGCCGCCCGCGACCTCACGCCTTCCGACACCGCCGGCCTGCATGACGACGGCGTGCTCGCGTTCGTGACGGAAGAGGGCGGACGCACCAGCCATTCCGCCATCATGGCCCGTTCGCTCGACGTCCCCGCGGTCGTCGGCGTCAAGGGCCTCATGGAGTCCGTCCATGAAGACGACGTCATCCTCGTCGACGGCGAGACCGGCCTGGTCATCGTCAACCCCACGCCCGCCACGATCGAGGGTTACCGGGACAAGGAGCAGGCCATCCGGCAGCGGCGTGACCGGGTGCGGGCCGAAGTCTCCTTCCCCGACCTGACCGCGGACGGCGCGGCGTTCAGCCTTCTGGCCAACATCGGCGACCCCGCCGAGATGGAGGACGCGCTCGCCTACTGCGCCCGCGGCGTCGGGCTTTACCGCACCGAGAACCTCTACCTGCGCCTCGACGGCTGGCCGGACGAACGCGTGCAGTACGAGGAATACGCCGAAGCCGTGCGCCTCGCCAAAGGGCGGCCGGTCACCTTCCGTACGCTCGACCTCGGAGGGGACAAGCGCCTCGGCGACCTCGCGGACGAAGCCAATCCATTCATGGGATACCGCGCCGTGCGCCTCTGCCTCGAACGTCCGGACGTCTTCCGTCCGCAGCTCCGCGCGCTCGTGCGCGCCGCCGCGCTCGGCCCGGTGCAGGTGATGTTCCCGATGATCTCCGGCGTCGAGGAGCTTCGCCGCGCGAAGGCCGTCTTCCGCGACGTCGAGGCCGAGCTCGCCCGCGAAGGCGTGCGTCCCGTCGGGGCGATCCCTCTCGGCGCGATGATCGAGATCCCTTCCGCCGTGCTGGTCGCCGACGCGCTCGCCGCCGAGGCCGATTTCTTCAGCGTCGGCACCAACGACCTCGTCCAGTACCTGCTCGCGGTGGACCGGGGCAACCAGCGCGTCGCCTCGCTCTACGATCCCTGCCATCCGGCGGTCGTCCGCACGCTCGTCGCGATCTTCGCCGCCGCGGAGAAGGCCGGCATCCCCGCCGCCGTCTGCGGTGAGCTGGGCGGCGATCCGGTGTGGGCGCCCTTGCTCATCGGGCTCGGCGTGCATGAGCTCAGCATGAGCCCGGCCGCCCTGCCTGAGGTGCGGTTCGTCCTCCGTCATTCCGCCGCCGCCGAACTCCGCGAGCTCGCGGAACAGGTCGTCGCCTCCGCCGACGCGTCCCGGACCCGCGCGTTGCTCCAGGAGTTCGCCGCCGCCAAGCTCAAGCTCCGCTGATGTCTTCCCGAACTCCCGCCGCGAACCCGCATGTCGCGGCCATGTCCCCCTACGTCCCCGGCGAGCAGCCGCAGGGCGGGGGCTGGGTCAAGCTCAACACCAACGAGAACCCTTATCCTCCGAGCCGGCGTTCCCTCGAGGCCGTGCGAGCGGCCTTGGACGCGGAGGGCGCCGCCCTGCGTCTTTATCCTTCGCCCGACTCCGCGCCCCTGCGCGCGGCCGTCGCGCGCTTCCATGGGTTCGAAGCGGCGCACGTCGTCGCCGGCAACGGATCCGATGACGTCCTCAACCTCCTCATCCGCGCCTATGCCGGTCCTGGACGGCCGATCGGCATGCTCAATCCGAGCTACTCGCTGTATCCCGTGCTCGCGGCCGCCCAGCATGCCGAAGTCGTCAAGGTCGAGGTCACGGACGCCTTGGGCGTGGACGTCGAGGCCGTCGCCCGGTGCGGCGCCGCGGTCTTTTTCCTGACCAATCCCAACGCTCCGCTCGGCGTCGCCTTCGCGACGGACGTCGTCCGCCAGGTCGCCAAGGCCTTCCCGGGCCTGCTCGTGGTCGACGAAGCCTACGCCTCCTTCGCCGACGCCGATTGCGTCGCGCTCGTGAAGGAATTCCCGAACGTCGTCGTCACGCGCACCCTGTCCAAGGCCCACGCCCTCGCCGGGCTGCGGGTCGGTTATGCGCTCTGTCCCCCCGCCGTCGCCGAAGTCCTGCATCGCGTCCGCGACAGCTACAACGTCGACCGCCTCGCGCAGGTCGCCGCCGCGGCCGCGCTGGACGACCGCGAATGGCTCGGCGTCACCGTCGCGCGGGTGCGCGCCACGCGCGAACGGCTCGCCGCCGCGCTACGCCAGCTCGGCTGGCAGGTGAACCCCGCCGCCGGTAACTTCGTGCTCGCCGCGCCTGCGTCGTCGCAGCGCGCGGCCTCGGTCGAGACCGCCGCCCATTGCTTCGAGTTCCTGCGCGCCCGCAAGATCCTCGTCCGCCGTTTCCCGAACCATCGTCTCACCGAGAAGTCCCTGCGGATCTCCGTGGGCACGGAGCAGGAGACGGACGCCTTCCTGCGGGCCGTGGCGGCCTGGATGGAAGGGTGAGGTTGACAATCCCGCGTTCCGCGGGGATTTCTGGGGGATGAGCGCAGCCGTCCGCCAAGCCAGCCTCCGCCGGGATACCGCCGAGACCAAGATCGCCCTCGAGGTGAACCTGGACGGCACGGGCGCCTCCGAGATCGCCACCGGCGTGGCCTTCTTCGACCACATGCTGACGCTGTTCTCCCGCCACTCGCTCGTGGACCTCAAGGTCAAGGCGACCGGCGACACCGACGTCGACTACCACCACACCGTGGAAGACGTGGGCATCGTCCTCGGTCAGGCCATCAAGGAAGCGCTCGGCGACAAGGCCGGCATCCGCCGCTATGGTTTCTTCATCCTCCCGATGGACGAGACCCTGGCCCGTTGCGCCGTCGACCTCAGCAACCGTCCGATGATGGTCTACCAGGTCGAGATCACCAACTACATGGTGAAGGACTTCAATATCGCGCTCGTCCGCGAGTTCTTCCAAGGCCTCGCCAATTCGCTCGGCTGCAACCTGCACCTGAAGCTCGAATACGGCGACGAACCGCACCACATCGCCGAAGCGCTGTTCAAGGCCTTCGCCCGCGCCTTGCGCGAAGCGCTGGAAGTCGACCCGCGCCAGGGCGGTCGCGTGCCGAGCACCAAGGGCACGCTGGCCTGACCGTGGAAGCCTCCGGGACAGCGCGCCGCCCGCGGGTGGCCGTCATCGATTACGGCATGGGCAACCTGCGCAGCGTCAGCCGCGCCATGGTCGCCGCCGGCGCCGACGCGTTTCTGGCCGCCACTCCGGCCGAGGCCGAGGAGGCCGAACTGGTCGTCTTTCCGGGGCAGGGAGCCATGGCGGACTGCATGGACTGCATCCGGCGCAACGATTTCGCATCCTTCCTGAAACAATGGATCGCCGCCGACCGTCCCTTCCTCGGCGTGTGCATGGGGCTGCAGGTCCTGTTCGAGCGTTCCGAAGAAGCCGACCGACCCGGCCTGGGCGTCTTCCCGGGCGTCGTCCGCCGTTTTCCGTCCCAACCCGGCCTGCGGATCCCGCACATGGGCTGGAACGAGGCCGTCTTCAAACCCGGCGCCCCGTTGACCCAGGGCCTGCGGGCGGAAGGAGAGCCCTTCTATTTTGTCCATAGTTACCGGGTGGTCGAGACCGACCCCTCCTTGGTGTGGTGCGAGACCGATTATGCGGGCCGTTTCGTGAGCGGGGTGCGGCGCGGACGGGTCTTCGCGACCCAGTTCCATCCGGAGAAAAGTCAGGTCAAAGGCTTGCAACTCTACCGCAATTTCCTGACTTTGTCCGTCCGCTGAAGGGTGATGCGACTCTCGGCGGTACCTATCCCCGCCATGAGCTCAAAAACTGCTTCCCTCAAACTGGACGACAAGGAAATCGTCCTCCCCATCGTCGTCGGCACCGAAGGCGAACGCGGGGTCGACGTCCGCAAACTCCGCGACGACACGGGCTACATCACTTTCGACGACGGCTACGCCAACACCGGCGCCTGCGAGTCCAAGGTCACCTTCATCGACGGCGAGAAGGGCGTCCTTCGCTACCGCGGTTACGGCATCGAGGAGCTCGCCGAGAAGTCCAACTTCATCGAGACCGCCTACCTCCTCATCTACGGGGAGCTGCCGACCGAGTCCCAGCTGGTGGGTTTCAAGGACCGTATCCTGGACAACTCGCAGATCCACGAAGGCCTGCGCATCGCCCTCAGCGGCTTCCCCGGCAACGCCCACCCGATGGCCGTGCTGTCGGCCACGCTGAACACCCTGGGCTGCTACTACCCGGAGCTCGGCACCAACGAGCGCACCCATGACCTGGCCAAGTTCGACGAGACCGCCGCCGTCCTCATCTCCAAGGTGCGCACGCTCGCCGCGCTCGCCCATCGCTCCAAGGAGGGCGAGCCGCCCGTCTATCCGAAGCCGGGCCTCGATTACTGCTCGAACTTCCTGCATCTGCTCTTCTCGCAGCCCAACGCCGATTACGCCGTCCATCCGGAGATCGCCCGCGCGCTCGACCTGATCCTCCTCCTGCACGCCGACCACGAGCAGAACTGCTCCACCTCGACCGTCCGCATGGTCGCCTCCGGCGGCGCCAACCTCTTCCCGTCCGTCTCCGCCGGCGTCTGCGCCCTGTGGGGCCCGCTCCATGGCGGCGCCAACCAGGCCGTCATCGAGATGCTCGAGGAGATCCATGCTTCCGGCGACGACGGTTCGCGCTTCATCGCCGACGCCAAGGACAAGACCAAGAGCGTCCGCCTGATGGGCTTCGGTCACCGCGTGTACAAGAACTACGACCCGCGCGCCAAGATCATCAAGGCCCAGTGCGACAAGGTCCTCAAGGTGCTCGGCATCAACGACCCGCTCCTGGCCATCGCCATGCGCCTCGAAGAGGCCGCGCTCAACGACCCGTACTTCAAGCAGCGCAACCTCTACCCGAACGTCGACTTCTACTCGGGCATCATCCTCAAGGCCATCGGCATCCCGACGGAGATGTTCACCGTCATCTTCGCCATCGGCCGCATGCCCGGCTGGATCTCCCACTGGAAGGAGATCGCCGAGACCCCTAAGCAGAAGATCCATCGCCCGCGCCAGATCTACGTCGGTCACACCGAGCGCAAGTACGCGCCGATCGCCCAGCGCAGCTGAGCGACCCGATTAGTCCGCAAGGGGGGAGGGCCGAACGTTTCCGTTCGGCCCTCCGTCTTTTGAGCCATACACTATAAGCCGGATTCTGTCCTTGGGCGGCTCTCGCCGATCCCCTGCGCGTTCATTTCTCTGACCTTGCGGACCCGCCTTGCGGCGGTGCGACAACCCGGGACCTTGGTGGGCGACCTCGGACGGTCCCTGTTCGTCTTGCACCGGATTGGGTTTACCTTGCCTCGTCGGTCACCCTTCGAGCGGTG
>JAURFU010000047.1 GCA_030834165.1 Verrucomicrobiota bacterium | reverse complement strand
CTCGGCCGAACGGGCGCGGACCTTGCCGGTGATCTCGATGACGGATTCCGTCTTGAGGCGCTGGGCGACTTCCTGGATGCCGTTGGCGCCCGGATTGAAGACCACCTGGGTCATGCCTTCGCGGTCGCGGAGGTCGACGAAGGTCACGCCGCCGAGGTCGCGCTTGGTGTCGACCCAGCCCACGAGGGTCACGGTCTGGCCGGCGTCGGCGGGGCGGAGGGCGTTGCAGGTATGGGTGCGTTTCATGGGGGCGGGACGGACGGAATCGAGGGGTATGGTTAACGGACGGGGAAAACCCTAGTCAAAGCCCAATTGGAAGGGCTAGGGACAGGGGTAGGGATAGGGCTAGGCTTTGCAGGGGGATGGGTGGGCGGGAGTCTCGAAGGCTCCGTCGGTCCCTCGGATAAGGCCGATCAACCTTGGCCGGCCGTTCGCCGAGAGATAGGCGAATCACGAGGTCAGGGTGGCGGCGCCCGCCCAACCGCAAACCGCTAACCGCCGACCGCCAATCGATTCGGGTGGGCAGAAGACCGTCCTACGGCTTAAGTCTCCGCATGCGCACCCCCGCACTCCTGCTTGCCTGCCTGCTGTCCTCCGCCCTGCCGGCCGCTCCCGAGAAGGTCGAGATGGCCGGTTACCTGCTCGTCCCGACCGAGCGCGTGCCGGAGAACTACAACGCCGGCTTCTCGATCTACGCCGCCGCCTGGCCGTTGCTGAACCAGTATCCCGGGCATCGCTTCCAGACCGGCCTCTTCGGGACCTGGATGCACCCGCAATATCCCAAGGACGCGAAACCCAAGGACCTATACAACGACATCGAAGGCGGACTGGGTTGGTGGCGCGACACGCGCTTTCCGACCACGACGCCGAAGTTCATCATGGGCGGCGTCGGCGTGAACTTCTACGACATCGCCAACGGACCGGCCTACGGACGCGGCACGTGGGAGGATCCGCGCGGGCTCTACGGCGTCGCCCAGCTGACGCCTTGGCTGCTCTTCCCGCTCGACGGCCTGAACCTCAAGCAGGGAGCCAACGGCGAGCTCTTCGGCTACGGTTATCTCCCGATGCCGTTCGCGCAGGCCAAGGCCAAGACCGAGGGCAAGGATGTCCCGACCGGCGACAACTGCTGGACGCTCTTCCTCAGCTCCGCGAACTTCAAGGGCCCCGTCTGCTTCTTCACGCCGAACTTCTGGGCGCGCGCGGCGTTGCGTAATCCCGCGGTCGCCGGGCAGATGCTCGATTCCCGCGGCTCGGATCCGAACAAGCATTTCCAGATGGAGACCCAATACGTCCCCGCCGCGCAGGCCAAGGATGACAAAGGCGAGACCTACGCGCGGGTGGCCCCGACTTCCTTCCCGGTGGGCGCCGACGGCACCACGGTCGTGCTGCACCGCCTGATGTGCTACGACCGCAGCGCCCTGTATGACGGCGTGAAGGCTTGGTTCGAGGGCGGCCCCGCGGCCAGCGGCGCGATCAATCCGGCCGGCGCCTATCTTCAGAGCTTCAAGCCGAACGGCGGGTCGACCTGGAGCATCTACAAACAGGGCACGAAACGCGAAGCCAAGCCCGGCCTCGCCTGGAAGGATTTCGCCACGCCCCATGCCCCGGATCCCTCCACCTATGGCTACAAGTGGAACGAGGGTCTCGTGACCCGTGCGGGCGGGCTCGTGACGTTGCCGCAATATTATCGCTTCGGCCCCGGCGGGAAGAACGGCAAGTGGACGCCGATCAAGGCCGCCGAGGTGCCGGCCGCGACCGGCCTGACGCAGATGAGTTTCGAACCCCCGAAGGAAAAGCCGCAGGCCGCGCGCGAGACCCAGCCCGGCGCCCAGACGACCTGGAAGATCCCCGGCCCGAAGGCCGGACCGTTCCAGGCCTTCCTCGGCGACGGCAGCGTCGTGACCTATTACTGGTATCGCTTCGCCGACCAGCCCGCCTTGCTCAACGCCGACCTCACGCCGGCCGAGCGCGAAGCGTTGCAGGCCAAGGTCGAGAAGCTGCATCGTACCTGGACCAAGGACCGCGACTACCTGCCGCCGCCGACCGTCGGCAAGCTCGCCGCGATCGACCCCGCGCTCGTCCTGACCCCGCCCAAGGGGCTTGAAGTCGGCTACGTTCCCATCGCCACGCGCCAGGAGCTGCTTCCCGGCAAGAAGTAATCCGGCTCAGCGACGATCGAGGTCCTTGGCCTCGACCGGCTCGACGTGCGCGAGGTGTTCGGGCGGCTTCTTCGCGGAGAGGACCTTGACGAGGCACCAGGTCAGGAGCGAGGTCACGGCTCCGACGGAGATGAGCATGAAGAGAAGGCCGGCGGTGGTCATGGCGTGGAGAGGTTCAGCGGGCGTCCCAGCGCTTGCCGGCGCGATGGATCAACAGCGCCGCGAAGGCGGCGAAGAGCAGCAGGAAGAAGGCCGTCAGGCGGGCGACGCCGCTGGCGGGGTGGCCGGGACCGCCGATCAGGTCAAGGATGGGGTCCGTCGGCGTGAAGGCCGGCGCCGCGAAGGAGAGGTTCCAGCCGGCGACGTTCTTGAGCACGAACATCAGGAAGATCGCGGTCAGGAAGGCCGGGGAGACCCAGCGGAGGACGAACTTGTAGGCCTTGGGAATCCGGAGTTCGGAGCCTTGGTGCGCCTCTTCCCAGCCGCGTTCGGTGCCGAAGGCGAAATTGAAGATGTAGATGAGCAGCGTGCCTTGGAGGAAGATGCCGATGTCGCCGATCCAGAAATCGACCGTCCCGAGCGCCTTCAGGTCCGCGCTGAAATAGACGACCAGCGTGCAGCCGACGGCGGTGATCAGGCCGAGCAGGGCGACGGAGCCGCGGCGGTCCAGGCCGAGCCCTTCTTCGAGGAAGGCGATCCCGGGTTGCAGCATCGAGAGCGAAGACGTCACGGCCGCGATGAACAGCAGGCTGAAGAACAGGCCTCCGAAGAGGTGGCCGAAGGGCATGCCGGCGAAGATCTGGGGCAGCACGTTGAACCCCAGGGCGAAGGTGCCGCCCGCGACGGCCGAGGCGCCGAGGAAGGCGAACGCGGCGGGCACGGTGATCAGGCCGCCGAGGCCGACCTCGCAGAACTCGTTGGCGGCGGTGGCGGTGAGGCCGCTCAGGACGACGTCGTCCTGCTTCTTCAGGTAGCTGGCGTAGGTGATGATCACGCCGAAGCCGACGGAGAGCGTGAAGAACACCTGCGCGGCCGCCTTGAGCCAGACGGCCGGGTTGGACAGGCCCTTGCCGATGTCATGCGGATTCCACATGTAGCCGAGCCCGTTCCAGACGCTGAGTTCCGGCTTCGCAGGGTCGGGCGTGCCGAGCGTCATCACCCGGGCGAGCAGGACGAGCGCGATGACGATCAGGACCGGCATGCCCCATTTGCAGACGAACTCGATGCCCTGGGAGATGCCCCGGTAGATGATGATGAAGTTCAGGATGAAGACGCCGAGGAAGAAGCAGAAGGGTTTGCCGAGGGCGAGGATGGCCCCGTCGGCCTGCTGTCCGGTGAACCCGGCGAACGCCGCGGCGTAGGCCGCCGGGTCTTTCCCGAGGTCGAGGCCGCCGCCGAAGCTGTTCCAGGCGTAGCCCAGGCACCAGGATTCGATGACGACATAGTAGAAGTAGACCCCGACCGGAATGATGAAGCCGAGCAGGCCGACGTATTTGCCCCAGGGTTTGCGGACGATCGCATGGAAGATGCCGGGCGAGGAGTTGAAGCCTTGCGTGCCGCCGAAGCGTCCGAGCGTCCATTCGACCCAGCAGATCGGCAGGCCGACGATCAGGAGGGAGATGAAGTAAGCGATGAGGAAGGCGCCGCCGCCGGTCTCCTTGTCGGCGACCAGGCCGGGGAAGCGGAGGAAGTTACCGAGGCCGACCGCGCTGCCGGCCACCGCCATGATCACGCCTAATTTCGAGCTCCAGCCGTCGGGTTGCTTGGTCGTCATGCGTTTTCGGGTGTCCTTTTGTTAGTCAGGGCAGGGCGGAGTGCAATCGTGGAGGCAGGACTGGCGGCCTGCCTCGGGCCAGAGACAGGGCTAGGGCTGGGGCTGGTCGAAGACGCAAGGAGATGCAGTTCGGGCGGATGAAGTGATGTCGATGAAGCTGTTTCTTTCGAAAACCAGCCCCAGCCCCGGCTCTGGCCCTAGCCCTTACTCATTCCCTATTCTTCTCGCCCTTTACGTTTCCTCTACTCACTTTGCGTCAATGTCGTTTGAATCCCTAGGCCTCGACGCCTCCATCCTCAAAGCCGTGGCCGACCAGGGCTACACGGAACCGACGCCTATCCAGAAGGCTTCCATTCCGACCATCATCGAGGGGCAGGATGTCATCGGCGTCGCCCAGACGGGCACCGGCAAGACCGCCGCGTTCACCCTGCCGTTGCTGACCAAGCTGGTCCGCACCAAGTCCGGCGCCCACCAAGGCAAGGTCCGTTGCCTGATCCTGGCCCCGACCCGTGAGCTCGTCGTCCAGATCGCCGAGAACGTCGCCGCCTATTCCCGCTACGCCGGCGCGACCGTCGCCACCTGCTACGGCGGCGTCTCCGAGCGTCCGCAGATCGCCGCCCTCCGTCGCGGCTGCGATTTCCTTATCGCCACCCCGGGTCGTCTCCTCGACCTCGGCGGACAGGGTCATGGTGACTTCTCCGCCGTCGAATACCTCGTCCTCGACGAAGCCGACCGCATGCTCGACATGGGCTTCCTGCCCGCGATCAACACCATCGTCCGCGCGCTCCCCAAGGAACGCCAGACCCTGATGTTCTCCGCCACGCTTTCCCGCGAGATCGAGACCCTCACCAAGCAGTACCAGCGCAGCCCCGCCCTCATCGAGGTCGGCCGCCGCTCCAATCCCGCCGAGACCGTCACCCAGCTGCTCTACGAGTGCCCGGGCGCCCTCAAGCAGGTGATGCTGCACCACCTCCTCAAGGACGAGGCCCTCAAGATGGTCCTCGTCTTCGCGCGTACCAAGCACGGCGCCGACCGCATCTGCCGCAAGCTCCAGGGCGAAGACATCAGCTGCGCCGCCATCCACGCCAACCGCTCGCAGAGCCAGCGTCAGCGCGCCCTGCAGGCCTTCAAGAACGGGGAGATCCGCGTCCTCGTCGCCACCGACATCGCCTCGCGCGGCATCGACGTCGACGGCATCTCCCACGTCTTCAACTTCGACTTCCCTGACCAGCTCGAGGACTACGTCCACCGCATCGGCCGCACCGGCCGCGCCTTGGCCACCGGCACCGCCATCACTTTCGTCACGCGCGAAGACCTCGGCGAGCTCCGCCGTCTCGAACGCATCGTCGGCAAGCACCTCCACTGCGGCAAGTTGCCTGGCTTCGATTACACGCAGCAGGCCCCGGCCCGCACCCCGGAAGACTTCCAGCGCCACCAGGATCCCCGCGCCGGCGCGCACCACAGCGAGCGCGAAGGCCGCCCGCAGGGGGGTCGTCACGGCGGCTACCGTGCCTCGCAGGGCAACTACCGCCCCTTCGGTCGTCCGGGCACCCGCCGCCAAGGCGGACCTAAGTAATCGAGGACACGAGGACCGGAGGGCCCGAGGGCCTGAGGTTTCTGATCAGCCCGGTGACCCCGGGCTTTTTTGTGCCTTACCGCGCGGGGTGCCCTTGCGGCAGGCGTCGCTGCAGAAGCGGACCTCGTCCCAGCATCGTTCCCACTTCTTGCGCCAGCTGAAGGGTCTTTGGCACGTCGGACAGGTCTTGACCGGGAGGTTTTCTTTTTTGACGCCGCGCATACCGATTCATTGTCCGGATTCGCCGTGCACGCAAACGGGTGCGCGGATTCCGGGTTCCGGGATTGGAATCAGGCCGTTGACCCCTTAGTCATGGGCATGCGCCGCTTCCTGCCCCTGGTCGGTTCCTGTCTCGTCACCTTGGTCTCCGCGGAGGAGCCTAAGTGGCACTCCTTGTTCAACGGCAAGGACCTGTCGGGGTGGACACCCAAGGTCGCCAAGCATCCCCTCGGTGAGAATTACGCCGACACCTTCCGGGTCGAGGACGGCATGATCAAGGTGGCCTATGACCGCTATGCGAAGTTCGACCAGCAGTATGGGCATCTTTTCACCAACCTCTCGTATGCGCGTTACGTCCTGCGGATGGAGTATCGTTTCGCCGGGAAGATGATGGCCGACGCCCCGAAGTACGTGAACCTCAACAGCGGCGTCATGCTCCACGCCCAGCCCCCGCAGAGCATGGGGATGGACCAGGGTTTTCCAGCCAGCCTGGAGTTCCAGTTCCTGGCCGACGAAGGGAAGGGAGCCCGCCCGACCGGCAACGTCTGCACGCCCGGCACCAACCTGGAGATGGACGGCAGGCTGGTCACCCAGCACATCGTCACCTCAAAGGCGCCGACCTTCCCGCCCGAGCAATGGGTGGCCATCGAGGTCGAAGTGCGCGGGGACGAAGAAATCGTCCATCGCGTGAACGGTGCGGAGGTGCTCCGCTACCAACGTCCGCAGCTCGACCCGCGTAACCATGTCTCCCCTGCGACCGATCAGCTGGACGCCGGCGCCGAACTGCTGCTCTCCCACGGCCACATCGCCCTCCAGGCGGAAGGTCAGCCGGTCTGGTTCCGCCGCATCGAACTCCGCCGACTGGCACGATAACGCCGTCGACGATTTGCGTCGGGCGGGGTTCGTCCTTCATTGCGGACGTCGTGCCCACCGTCCGTCTTATCCTCGGCGATCAGCTGAATCCGGAGCATTCCTGGTTCGGCAAGAAGGACGCATCCGTGACGTACGTCTTCATGGAAGTCCGCTCCGAGACCGATTACGTCGTGCATCATGCTCAGAAGGTCATCGCGATCTTCGCGGGCATGCGCCGGATGGCGGAGGTTCTGATCAAGCAAGGCCACCATGTCCGTTACTTCCGTCTCGGGGACAAGGATAACCAGCAGTCTTTCGCGGAGAACCTGAAGCGGGTCTTCAAGGAGACCAAGGCCGCCCGCTTCGAATATCAAGAGTCGGACGAGTGGCGACTCGACCAGGACCTGCGGGCCTTCGCCGGCGGCTGTGGTTTGGCCACAGCCTGTGTCAGCTCCGAGCACTTCCTCGACGGGCGTGGCGGCGTGGCCGCGCATTTCCAGAAGGACGCCAAGCGCTGGCTGATGGAGTCCTATTACCGCCGCATGCGCGTGCGGACACGCCTGCTCATGGAGGATGACGGCACGCCGGCGGGTGGAGAGTGGAATTACGACAAGGAGAACCGTAAACCGTGGAAGGGGACCCCGCCGCCGCCGAAGCCATGGGACGTCTCCCATGACCTCACCCAGCTTTGGGCTGAGATCGAGTCCGCCGGCGTGAAGACCATGGGGTCGCCATGCGCGGATAAGTTTCCCTGGCCGTTGGACCGCAAGGAAGCCTTGGCGCAGCTGGATGCGTTCATCGAGCGCGGCCTGCCGGACTTCGGCGACTACGAGGACGCCATGCACACGTCCTCGGACCGCCTCTTCCACTCGCGTCTTTCCTATGCCCTGAACGTGAAGCTACTCGCTCCGCTCGAAGTCGCCCAAGCGGCTACGGACGCCCACCTTCGCGACCCTTCGCGCTATCCTCTGGCCGCTACGGAAGGGTTCGTGCGTCAGATCATCGGCTGGCGGGAATATATCCGTGGCGTCTATTGGGCCAAGATGCCGGGCTATGCCTCCGCCAACGGGCTCGGGCACACGCTCTCGCTGCCGTCTTGGTTCTGGACCGGCAAGGTGAAGATGAACTGCATGAGGCATTCCGTCGGGCAGTCGCTCGAGACGGCCTATGCGCACCACATCCAGCGCCTGATGGTCATCGGGTCGTTCTGCCTGACCGCCGGGGTCGATCCCGCGGAGGTCGAGCGTTGGTACCTTGGCGTCTACATCGACGCGTTCCAGTGGGTCGAACTCCCCAATGTGATCGGCATGAGTCAGCACGCCGACGGAGGATTCCTGGCCAGCAAGCCTTACTGCTGCGCCGCGAGCTACGTCTCCAAGATGTCGAACTACTGCGGAGGCTGTCCGTATGATCCGAAGGATCGCACCGGCCCGCTGGCGTGTCCGCTCAACGCGCTCTACTGGGACTTCTGGCTGCGGCATCAGGATCGCTTCCTCAACAACCCGCGCATCGGCATGGCCGTACGTCAGGCCGCGAACATGTCGCCGGCAGAGAAGGCTGCGGTGCGAAAGAAAGCGGCGGAGCTGAGGGAAGGGATTGAGGAGCTGTGAGGAACTGAATGGATTGTCGGCAGGTAGGGGCAGCACCGCGTGCTGCCCTAGCTGGATTAATCCCGCCACCTGCCACCCGGGGCCGCCACCTGCCACCCGAAACGTTTCGCAGCCTTACTTCCCCGCGGCCTTCTTCTTCCCCTTGCCGGCGTTCGCCGGGGCGGGGTCTACGCCAATCAGCGGGAAATCAGGATTCGGCACGCGCGCGGCGGCCATCTTGGCTTCGAGTTCCTTGACGACTTCGGGGAATTTCGCGGCGAGGTCGGTCGTCTCGTTCGGGTCGGCGTCGAGGTCGTAGAGCTGGGTGACGACCGGCGCCTTGGCTTGGGCTTTCTTGGCCATGTCGGTCCGGATGGCTTTCCATCTGCCGTCCCAGATGGCCTGCTGCGAGCCGTAGCCGGGGAACTCACGGTAGAGCGGAGCGGCGCGGGGGGCGTCGGTCCCTTTGAGCGCCGGCACGAGGCTTTCGCTGCTCCATGCCTTGTCCCGCTGGAGCTTGGAGCCGGCGAGTTCGGCGAAGGTAGCGAACCAATCCTCGAAGCCGGAGATCCGGTGCGAGCGCGTGCCGGCCTTGATGCCGGCGGGCCAGCGCACCACGGTCGGTTCGCGGATGCCGCCTTCGTGCAGGGATCCTTTGAGGCCTTTCAGTCCGGCCGAGGAGTTGAAGTATTTCGTCTCGACGCCGCCCACGTCATGCGTCGCGCCGTTGTCGCCGGTGAAGACGATGACCGTGTTGTCGGCCACGCCGGCCTTCTCGAGCGCGGCGAGGATACGGCCGACTTCCTTGTCGAGGCGCGAGATCATCGCGGCGTAGGTCGTGCGCGGGGTGCGGTTGGGGCTGTAGCCACCTTTCTTGGGGGCGTAGGGAGCGGCTTCCGTGATCACGCCCTCGTATTGCTTCAGTTCCTCGGGCGGTACCTGAAGGGCCACGTGGGGCAGAGGTGAGGCATAGTACAGGAAGAAGGGCTTGTCCTTGTGGGCGGCGATGAAGGCCTCGGCCCCTGCGATGGTGCGGTCGCTGGAGAAATCCTTGCCGATGAAGGGCGCGTAGGCCTTGGGGTCATGCGGGTCGGCGTCGGCGGGGAAAACGCCGTGTCCGGGCGCGCCGTCGGGTCCGTTGTCCAGCGGCACCTTCACGCCGTCATCCTGGATGAACGGCGGGTAGTGGCTGTGGGCGACCCATTGGCTGGTCACGCCGAGGAAGCGGTCGAAACCTTGTTTCAGCGGATTACCGGTCGAATCGAAGCCGCCCATGCCCCACTTGCCGAAGGCTCCCGTGGCGTAGCCGGCCTGCTTCAAGGTGGCGGGAAGGGTGGCGATCCCGGTCGGCAAAGGGTTCTGCTCGCGGTTGCCGATGTCGCGGTTGTCGCGGGTGGGAGCGTGGCCGGGGTTGTAGCCGGTCATGAGCACGGTGCGCGAGGGGGCGCAGACCGCGTTGCCGGAGTAGTGGCGGGTCAGGACCATGCCTTCGCGGGCGAGGCGATCGACGTGCGGGGTGCGGATGATCTTCTGGCCGTTGAAGCCGACCTCCCCGTAGCCGAGGTCGTCGGCCAGGATGAAGACGAAGTTAGGGCGGGTCTCCGCGAAGAGGCTGACGTAGCAGAGGGCAAGCAGGAGCAGGGGGGTGCGGCTCATGAGGTTTTTTTAGGGTTAACCCTTGGATATGTCGAGAAACCACGGGGGAGGGTTTGTCGGATTGACAACCCCGCCGGGCTGGGGCTTAACCCAATCTTTCCTCTCTCGGGCTGTAGCGTAGTCTGGTAGCGCGCTTGCATGGGGTGCAAGAGGTCGTGAGTTCGAATCTCACCAGCCCGACCAGAGGAAAAGCCGCCGAAACCCCGCCCTGTGTCAGACGGCTATTTCTTGGCCTTCTTGGCCGGAGCCTTCCCCCCTTTGGGGCTCTGGAACAGCGGGGCGACGAGTTGCTGGTTCCAGGCGGCTAGTTCGGCGGCCAGGCGGGCGGCGACTTCGGGTCGGGCGGAGGCCAGGTCGTTCGCTTCGCCGATGTCCGCGGCAAGATCGTAGAGCTCGTCCGGTTGCTTGCCGTTGCGCACGAGCTTCCAGTTGCCGGCCCGTACGGCGTAACTTTGTCCGCCGCCGGTACGCCAGAAGAGGTTGGCATGGGGCAGGCCGGAGGCTTCGCCTTTGAGGAACGGGATGAGGTTCACGCCGTCGAGTTTACGTTCCGCGGGGAAGGGGGCGCCGGCGAGCGTCAGCGCCGTGGCGGCGACATCGAGCGAGGAGACCGGCTGGGCGTAGGTCGACCCCGCCTTGAGCTGGGCTGGCCAGCTGACCACGAACGGCACGCGGATGCCGCCATCGTAGACCATGCCCTTATTGCCGCGCAGCGGGGTGTTGTCGGCGCCGAGCGAAGGCGGCGTGCCGCCGTTGTCGCTGAAGAAGAAGATCAGGGTGTCCTGCGTCTGCCCGCTGGCCGCGAGGGCCTTGGTGACGGTGCCGACGGCGTCGTCGAGCAGGCTGATCTGCGCGAGGCATTTGCGTCGCACAGGGTCCTTCACGTCGGCGAACTGCTTTTCGCGCTCGACGGTGGGCATGTGCGGGGTGTGCGGGGCGTTGAACGCAAGGTAGAGCATCCACGGCGCGCCGGCGTTGCGTCGGATGAAGGCGGCGGCTTCCTGGCCGAAGGCCTCGGTCAGGTGGGCGGGCACTTCCGTCGTGGCATGGCCGTCGCGGGTGAGCGGCACGTTGTACTCTTTCTTGAGGTCGATGTTCCAGTCTGAGTAGGAATGGCCGCCACCGATGAAGCCGTAGGTCTGGTCGAAGCCGCGGGCCCAAGGCGTGTGCGCGGGCGTGGCACCGAGGTGCCATTTGCCGATCCAACCGGTCTTGTAGCCGGCTTCCTTGAGGAACTGCGGAACGAGCTTCTCGGTCAGCGGCAGGCCGGCCAAGGCGTCGGCCGGATTATAGGCCGGATTATTCTCATGGCCGAAGCGTTGCTGATAACGGCCGGTGAGCATGCCGGCGCGGGTCGGTGAACAGAACGGGTGGGAGACGTAGCCGCTGGTGCAGCGCACGCCGGACGCGGCGAGGGCGTCCAGGTTCGGGGTCGGCACGGCCTTGCCGCCGTTGAAGCCGACGTCGGCGTAGCCTTGGTCGTCGCTCAGGATGACCAAGATGTTCGGCTTACGGTCGGCGGCGAAGGTCGCGACGCAGGCGCAGAGCAGGGCCAGCAGGGGAGGGAGGCGCATAGCCACACCCAAGCCGATGGGGCGGAGCCTTGCGAACTGAAAACCTCAGAACCGTGGCAGGGCCTGCAGCCAGCCGAGGTTGAGGACGTAGTGGTTCTTGCTGGAGATGAGGTGGATGCGCCCGTCCCGGGTCTGGGTCGAGGCGAGGTAGCCGGCATGTTCGGCCTCGGTGTCGCTGCACTGGAAGACGCCCCGATCGATGGTGGGGAGAGGATGGGGTTTGCCGCCCGGGGTGATGAGTCGGCGGATCGGCCAGGTCTTGCCTTCGTCAAAAGAGACAGCGGCGAAGAGTCCGAAACCGGTGAACTCCGTGCCGTCGGCCTGCTTGAACTTCATGCCGACACGTTGCTTCCAGTCGCGGGTCTGGTCGGTGAAACTGAAGAACACGATTGGGCCGTTCTGCAGGCGCAGCATGGTCTGGCGTTGGGCTGAGCTGATCGCGGGGAATTCGGAGGCCTCGACCTGCCAGGTTTCGCCTTGGTCGGCGCTGAAGCTGACCGGCGTCTTGCGGCCGAAGCGCGCTTGGTCCTCGGGGACGTCGAAGCGGCTGAACGCCATGAGGCGCCCGTCGGCGAGTTCGACTATCGGGGCGTGCATGCCGGGCGGACGGAAGGTCGTGTCGCCGGGTTTCACGCCTTTCTGCGACTTCGGCTGCACGACCGATTGCCAGGTCTTCCCGCCGTCGCGGCTGCGCGTGATGCTGACGTTACGGGAGTCGTGGGGAATGAGCAGGGTGCCGTCGCGCAGGCGCAGGAGGCCGTTGCCAAATTCTCCGACCGGCATGAGGGGCTGGGCCTTGGACCAGGTGGCGCCGCTGTCGGTCGAGGTGCGGAAGATGTTCTCGGTGGCCCCGCGGGCGAAGTGGAAGACGGTCTTCTTGCCGTCATACCAGAGCTTCGGCGCATGGTCGTTGATGTCCATGCCGTCCCAGAACGGCGAGGCGGGTTCCCATTCCTTGGCGCCCAGGCGGAGACGGCTGGCGAGGTTGTTCAGCTCGCTGCCCCCTTCGTCGATGCAGGAGAACCACGTCGTCAGCAGGTCGCCGTTGGGCATCTCCGCGATGGACGGGCTGTGGTTATGCCAGGAGAAGAGCGGCCCGATCGAGTCGGCCGGAATCTTCACGAACGGTTCAGGTCCCGAGAAGAACGGTTCGGCCGAGGGGGCTTCGATGCGGACGACGCCGGGCTTCACGTCGCGGGCGTTCAGCGCAGGAGGTGCGACGGGCGTCGGCATGGTCGCCGGGGCTTCGCCTTCGACGACCCGGAAGCCGATGCCTTCGCTGACATGCGAGGGAATCCAGGCGGCACGGTTGGCGGAGCGGAGCAAGCGACTGAAGGAGGAATGGCTACCACCGCGGAAGACGCGGAAGTCGCCGTCCGCCCGGCCGACGGGGTCCGTCTGTTCGCCGGCTTCATAAGGACCATACCAATCCAAGCACCATTCGGCGACGTTGCCGTGCAAGTCGAACAGCCCCCAGGCGTTGGCCGGCTTGCGGGCGACGCGGAGATCCTTGGCGTCGTCGCGCTGGGCGTATTCTTCAGGGAGCTTCTCGCCGGTGAAATAGAGGCGCTGACGGCCGCGGTCGCCGAACCAATCCTGATAGCCCTTGGGCAACCGCTCCCCGTAAGCGTAAATCGAGGTGGTGCCGGCGCGGCAGGCGTATTCCCACTCGGCTTCGGTCGGCAGGCGGTAGGTCTTGCCTTCCTTCTGGCTCAGCCAGGCGCAGAACTGGTTCGCGCGCGTCCAGCTGACGCCGTTGACGGCGTCATCGGGGTTCCCGAGCCCGGGCCGGAAGTTCGGCTCCATAGCCCGCCATTGGGTCAGCGTGGTCTCGGTCCGGGCCATGCGGAACGATTTCGAGATCGTGACCTTGTGGGCGGGGGACTCGTCCCAGTCCGGCTTGGCGAATTCCTCCGGATGCTTGTTCTGATGGTAATCCGTGCCGGGGCCGTCCTGACCCATCACGAAGGTTCCGGCCGGAATTTCGACCATCTCCATGCCGATGGAATTACGGACGACTTTCGGTTCGCCCGCGGTGGCGGCGGTGACGAGCAGCAGGCAGGCGAGGCGCATGGGTTATTTGGAGACTTCAGTCGAGGCGGCGGCTTGGCCGGGCTTCTGGCCGAGGTTGAAGTCTGCGGGCTGGCCTTTGCGCTGACGGGAGAGCCAGAGGACGCCCGCCGAGGATTCGGATTCGTGGCCGCCTTCGAACACCGTCACGCGGGCGTTGCCGGAACTGCGGCGGAAGAGGGTGATCTTTTCCCGCTCGGGGTCGTTTTGCGTCTCGGCGGCGAGCACCGCGGGGATCTTCTGCTCGCGGACCATGAAATCGATGTCTTCGGCCAAGACCTGCTTATCCGGCGCCGCCAGCACATTGAACGCGCGCAGCGAATGGCTGACCGGAACGGAGCCGGTGTGGCCGTCGTGGATGCCGGCGTTGATGTCGAGCGGCACGCCCTTGGCGGCGGCGAGATGGAAGAGGGGAGAACGATGACGGTATTCGGCTTCGGTCATCGGTCCGGGCGCGCCGCCGCAGGATTGTTCGAGCATCTTGGCGTAGTTGTTCTTACGGGCCTTGCTTTCGGCGTGCCACGCGGCGAGGTCGGAGATCGGTACCCAGGCGCTCACGCCGGCCCATAGCTCGGGCGCGCGCGCCGCCATCACGAGGGACATGTGTCCGCCGCCGGAGCCGCCGACGAGATAGATGCGGGTCTCGTCGATGCGCGCGTCGCGACGGGCGAAAGCCACGGCGTCGAGGATATCCTGGGAGGCGAGGTCGGAAGCGCAGGCTTCGGGTCGGCTGTTCGGGCCGCGGAAATCAGGGGCGACGAGCACCCAGCCCATCTTCTTCGCTTGGTCGATCCACGGCGGACCCTGTTCGAAGCCGCCGCTCCAGGAGTGGAGGAAGACGAGCAGCGGAACGGCGGGTCCGTCGGCCGCACGCGCAGCCGATTCGGGCCGCCAATAGATGACCTTCTGCAGGGTGCCGTCCTTGGAACTCGGCACGTCGATCGCCAGCTTGAGCGCGGCGGCCTTGGTCTCGGCGGCCGACGGACGTTTCGGCGCGACCTTGGGCTCGGCGGCGAAGGTAAGCGCAGCGAGGAGTAAGCAGAGCGATCTCACTTCAGTTCGGGGCGGAGGTGGGCCTTGACGTAATCGCTGTCGGTGGCGTGGACGACGTTGGGGGCTCCGGGGTAGACGAGTTCGCAGCGGACCTGATGGGCGTCGCAGTGTTCCTTGAGTTTCACGCCGAAGTTGGCCGTGTGGGTCGGGTCTTTCTCGTCCTTACCTATGTTGGGAGGGGTCGAGTAGAACAAACCGACGGGCGGGTCGTCGCGCGAGACGAGCTCGTAAGGAGAGTATTGCTTGATCCACGGCAGGATGCGTTCGCGGGCATCGTGGAAAGCCTGGAAGCTGCTGATCTTCTTCTTGGCGTCCCAGGTGATGCCGAACGCGTGGGCACCGTAGCTGCTGTTAGGCGTCCACGCGCGCATCTGGTGCGGGTCGAGGCTGGTCTGGGCGCCACCGACGGCGGCGCAGGTCACGCGCGTCGATTCGCGGGCGATCGGGTCGGAGCTGTTCGGGTCAGCCAGGTCGTCATGGAAGGCCAGCCAGAGGCTGGTGCAGGCGCCGGCGGAGCCGCCCGCCAGGGCGACCTTGGTCTTGTCGAGGTTCCACTCCTTGGCCTTGCTGCGGGTGAACTGCAGGGCGCGGGCGCAGTCGAACATCGGGCCCTTGACCGGCGGGACGAGTCCATCGGCGGTGGAGTCCTTGATGGTGCGATATTCGACCGAGACCACGGAGATACCGGCGTCGAGGGCCGGCTTGATCATGCTGCGGACGACCGAGCGGTCGCCGCCGGACCAGCCGCCGCCGTGGATGTAGAAGAGGAGCGGCGTGGGTTGGGCGGATTTCGCGCGCCAGAAGTAGATCCGCTGCATGCGATGCGGACCATAGGCGACGTTCTCGTCCGGTTCGACGGGCAGGGGGTATTTACGGAACTCCGGGTCGACTTCCTTGGCGGGTGCGGCGACGGTCTTGATCGGCGCCTTGGCCGGCGCGTCGGCGCCAAGGAGGGAGAGGGCCCCCAGGCCGAGGGCGAGGAGGGCGAGAAGCGGGCGTTTCATTTCAGTTCGGGGCGGAGGTAGGCCTTGATGTAGTCGTTCGGGTTGGCGTGGACGACGTTCGGGGCGCCCGGGTAGACGAGTTCGCAAGGCGCTTTGATCTCGTCGCAGTGTTCCTTGAGCTTCACGCCGAAATTGGCGGTGTGCGTCGGGTCCTTCTCGTCCTTGCCGAGGTTGGGCGGGGTGCCGAAGAACAGGCCGACGGGTGGGTCGTCGCGGGTGACGAGTTCGTAAGGCGAGTACTCCTTGATCCAGGGCATGATCTTCTCGCGGGCGGCGTAGAACGCATCGAAGGAGGATTCCTTCTTCTTCGCGTCTCCGACGATGCCGAACGCGTGCGAGCC
>JAURFU010000046.1 GCA_030834165.1 Verrucomicrobiota bacterium | reverse complement strand
CTTCAAGAGCACCCCGGAAGGCGCCCGCGAATTCCTCGTGCCGAGCCGCACCAACCCCGGCGAGTTCTACGCGCTCACCCAGTCCCCGCAGCAGTACAAGCAGATGCTCATGGTGGCCGGCGTCGAACGCTACTACCAGATGGCCCGTTGCTACCGCGACGAGGACCTCCGCGCCGACCGCCAGCCGGAGTTCACGCAGGTCGACCTCGAGATGTCCTTCATCGACCGCGAGGACATGTACAAGCTGATCGAAGGCATCCTCAAGCGCACCTGGAAGGAGACCCTCGGCATCGATATCCCGACGCCCTTCCCGCGCATGGCCTACCAGGAAGCGATGGACCGCTTCGGCATCGACAAGCCGGACACCCGCTTCGGCATGGAGATCCAGGACCTCACCGGCCTCTTCAAAGGCTCGGCCTTCAAGGTCTTCAACGTCGCCGCCAACACCCCGGGCTCCGTGGTCCGCGCGATCAACGCCAAGGGCCTCGCCGACATCACCCAGGGCGAGCTCACCAACTTCGAGAACATCGCCAAGAGCGCCGGCGCCAAGGGCCTCGCGTTCATCAAGTGCGAAGCGGGCGAATGGAAGTCCCCGATCGTGAAGTTCTTCTCCGACGACGAGAAGGCCGCGCTCAGGCAGCAGCTCGACATCGAGGACGGCGACATCGTCTTCTTCGCCGCCGCCCCCTGGGAGCAGGCCTCGACCATCCTCGGCCGCATCCGCCTCGAGTCCTCCTACCTGCTCAAGGCCCGTGGCCGCCTGAACCTGCCGGCCGACCAGTACAACTTCCTCTGGGTCATCGAATTCCCGCTGATGCTCTGGGACGAGGAAGAGAAGCGCTACCTCTCCGCCCACCACCCGTTCACCGCCCCGGTCGTCGAGGACGAGCCCCTGCTCGCCACCGATCCCGCCAAGGTCCGCGGCCAGCACTACGACATCGTGCTCAACGGCGTCGAACTCGGCGGCGGCTCCATCCGCATCCATAACCCGTCCGTCCAGAAGCGCGTCTTCGAGGACATCCTCAAGATCCCGCAGGACCTCGTGGACAGCCGCTTCGGTTACATGCTCAAGGCCTTCTCCTACGGCGCCCCGCCCCACGGGGGCATCGCCCTCGGCTTCGACCGCGTGGTCGCCATGCTCGCCGGCCGCTCTTCGATCCGCGACATCCTCGCCTTCCCGAAGAACCAGAACGGCCGCGACCTGATGGCCGACTGCCCGAGCCCCGTCGCCCCGAAGCAGCTGCGCGACCTGCGCATCCGCCTCGCCGAAGACGAAGCCAAGCCGAAGGCCTGAGGCCCTCCTCAGCTCCTGACGAAAGGCGCGCGCAAGCGTGCCTTTTTGTTGGTCCGGGATTTAGCCTTCCCCCGCCGGGAGGCCCGGCCTATCACCTTCAGCCATGTCCGACGCTTCGCCCTCCTCGCAGCCTGCTCCCCACGTCGTGGGCGAGGGCTACGAGTTCAACGAAGTCCGCGCCCGCCTCGGCGGCGACCCGAAGCCCCCGAATTTCGTCATCCACAAGGGCGATGCGGTCATCGGCGTCTGCCTCGGCCTGGGCTGGAACCCGCGCGCCGACAGCGAGCCATGCGAGGTCTGGGTCGGCCGCAAGGACGACCAGCCGAAATGGGGCATCCGCCTCGCCGAGACCCGCGGCCCTCTGCCGGTCTACGTCCGTCGCACCGAAGGCGGCAAATGGTTCTACAACGGGCTCTTCGAGGTCACGAGCCACACGACCGATCCGGCCATCATCCGCCCCCGCCTGATGCCCCCGAAGATCGTCGCGGTCGCCCAGGTGATCTTCCTGAAGCGCTGCGCTTCCTGAACGCATGAGCGAAGAACGCCCGCACCCTCGCGATCCGCTGCACGGCGTGACCCTGCAGAAGCTCCTCGAGACGATGGTCGCGAAATACGGCTGGCGCGAACTGGCGCACCGCATCCCGATCCGCTGCTTCATGTTCGACCCGACGATCAAGTCGTCGCTGATCTTCCTGCGCAAGACCCCCTGGGCCCGCGAGAAATTGGAGAACTGGTACGTCGGCGACGTGCGGAAGTCCCAAGGCTACGGACTGTGAAGCTCGCCGCAGGGCGAGCCAAGGTAGGGGCACGATTCATCGTGCACTCCTGACAAGGAGGGCGCGGCGAGGCCACGCCCCTACCATCACCCCCATACTCGAGACTCCATACTCGATACTCTATTTGCTGATCCTCCACTTCGCCTGACGGAGCACGGCCTTGCCGGCGGCTTTCTGGAATTCATACCAGACGGTGAGCAGTGTCCCGTCGGCGAGTTCGACGGTCGAGGGGTAACCCAGGTCGCCGCCTTCGCCGTCGCCCGAGACGATCAGTGGCTCGCTCCACGTGCGACCGTGGTCCGTGCTGATCCGGGCCTGGTTGCCGAACGGCTTGCGACGATGGCCGTAGGTCATGACCAGCCGGCCGTCCTTGAGCTTCAGCAAATGGGAAGGCAGGCCCCAGACATCGATCGACTTCGGCACGGTCCAGGTCCTGCCGCCGTCGCTTGATTCGCACTGCAGCGTGGTGCCGACGTCCGGTTTGTTATGATTGCGGATCTGGGCGAGGATGCGTCCGTCGTCGGTCTCGATCGCGAAGAGTTCGTGGTAGCCTTTCTTCACTTCGTCGCCGGGACGCGTCGGGATCTCGCTCAGCCAGCGCCAGGTGAGGCCGTCGTCCTTGGACTCGGCGACGCCGATGCGGCCTTCGGGCGTCCACAGCTGCTTGCCGACATACAGAAGGCGCCCGTCCTTCAGCTGGGCGGGACCATGCGGGCTGTTGACGATCGTCGCGAGGGGCGACGACCAGGTCTTGCCGCCGTCCGTCGAACGCAGGACCCATTCGCCGAGCTGGGCCTTGCGCTCCTCGGCGGTCAGACGGTCCTGGGCGGCCTGCCAACGCGCCTGCCGCTCCGGCGTCTGCTTGGCCAACAAGCCGCGTTCCTCGTAAGCCAAGGAGGTGAAGGTCGTGACGAGCAACGTGCCCCGCGCGGTCTCCATGACGCCGCTGTCGCGGTCATCGATCGCGCCGTCGAGGAGCACGCGAGGGTAGGTCCACGTCGCGCCGTCATCCTTCGAGGTCATCGCCTTCACCTGGCCGAGCGGACAGACGTGCCCGTCGCGGCCGCCCGACCACGTGACCCAGAGTTCGCCGTCGGCCCGGCGCGCGAGCGTCGACCAGCCGGCATATGGTTCTTCCGGCGGCGTGATGGTCTTCGTCTCGAGCACCTGCGCCGTCTGCGCGCAGAGGGCGGACGCGGCCAACACGGGCCAGACACGACGGAGGAACGAACCTGGGGCGGGATTCATGGGTCTCAGGTAAAGCCGCGGGCGCCGCCTGGCAACCCTGCGCGCTCAGGCTTTGGCCGTGGTTGCTTCCGTCCGGCCCCCGACCTTAATCGCATGACCCCATGTTACGCTTCCTCTGCCTCATCCTCGCAGGCTGCCTCAGCGGCGTCCTCGCCGCTGCCGAGACGTCCGCCACGAAGCCCGGCCCGACTCCGAAGAAGGGGTTCGGCCTGCCTGAGCGCAAAGGCAAGGACGCCCGTCACCTCGAGCTGCTCAAGGCGGGCTGGTACTACAACTGGGGAGACCAGACCAAACTGACGACCGACGCCCGCTTCGTCCCGATGATCTTCTCCGGCCGGCGCGCCGCGCCGGAACAGGCCGTCCCCTTCCTCCTCGGCTTCAACGAACCCGACCACCCCAAGCAGGCGAACCTCAGCGTCGAGGACGCTTTGGCCAAGTGGCCGTCCCTCTCCGCCAAGGCGGGCTTCATCGTCTCTCCGGCCCTGGCCGGAAACCCCGTCACGAAGGATTGGCTCAATGGCTTCCTGAAGGCGGGAGCCAAGGTCGACGCCATCGCCGTGCACTGGTACAAAGGAGCCGATGCCGCCCGCTTCATCAAGGACCTCGAACAGATCCACGCCCATTTCGGGAAGCCGATCTGGGTCACGGAATTCGCCCCGCAGACGGCGGCGAGCTCGGCGGAGTCGCCCGACCGGTTCAGTCATGCCCAGGTGAAGGCCTTCATCGCGACCACCACGCGTTTCATGGAAAAGACGCCCTGGGTGCATCGTTATGCATGGCATGACTCCGGCGTCGGCACCTCGGCCCTTTTCACCGACCAAGGCGAGCTCACTCCGACCGGCAAGGCCTATGCCGAAGCGGGCAAGTAGGCCCTGCCATCTCTCCTCAGTCCCTCCGCCCTCAGGCCCTCGACCTAAGGCATCTCCGCCCCGCGGGCCGCGGTGACGAGGTGATACCACTCCTCGCGGGTCAGTTCGAGGTCGGCCGCGGCGGCCAGCGTCTTGATGCGCCCGGGTTTCGTGCTGCCGACGATCGGGACGACCCTGGAGGGATGCTTCAGGACCCACGCCAGGGCCACGAGCTCACGGCTCACGCTGCGTTCCTTGGCGATGCGGTCCACGACCGCCAGCACGGCGGTCGGCTCATAATGACGCTGCCCAGGCAGGAGATCCACGCCCCCGGCCCCCAGCAGGCCGGCGCCGAGCGGGCTCCAAGCCAGCGGCGTGACCTGCTTCCTGCGCCTGCGCGCCGTGCCGTCATGCAAGGCGTAGAGCTGCAGCAGGCTGACTTCGACCTGGTTCACGACCAACGGGAAGGACAGCGCGTCCTGGAGCAGCGAGAACTGCGAGGGGCTGAAATTGCTCACGCCGAACTCACGCACCTTGCCGGCGGCGCGCAGTTCGGTGAAGACCGCGGCGACCTCGGCGGCGTCCATCAGGTAATCCGGACGATGCAGGTGCAGGAGGTCGATCGTCTCGACGCCGAGCTGCTTGAGCGAGAGTTCGCACTGGGCGAGCAGATGGGCGCGGGAGAAATCATAGCGCACGGGAGCGCCGGCGGGGCGGTTCTTGAAACGGATGCCGCCCTTGGTCGCCAGGGTCATCTTGGAGCGCAGGCCGGGGTTCTCCTTGAGGATCCGGCCGAAGACGCGTTCCGCTTCGCCGTCGCAATAGATGTCCGCATGGTCGAAGAGCGTGTAACCCGCGTCGACGGCCGCGAAGACCGCCGCCTTGGCCGTCGCGTAATCCGCGGCGGCGTCCCCCTTGGTGGCGAGGCGCCAGCAACCGTAAGCGAGGCGGCTGGAGGTGACTTGGCTGCGGCCGAGGGTGACGGTCTTCATGCGGCCTCCAGCAAGCGAAAGCCCCCGCCCCGCCGCAAGCCTATCCCCGGGGTGGACAGCCGAGGCAACCAGGCTAGGCTCCCGGCATGGAATTCTCCCAGCTGCTGCAGCAAGGCACGGCCCACGCCTGGCTCTACGTCCCCGTGGCCATCCTCCTCGGCGCCCTGCACGGACTGGAACCCGGCCATTCGAAGACCATGATGGCGGCCTTCATCATCGCCATCCGCGGAACGGCCTGGCAGGCGGCCCTGCTCGGCTTCTGCGCCGCCCTTTCCCACACGCTCATCATCTGGGTCCTCGCCGGCCTCGCCCTGCAATACGGCTCGCACTGGAACGTCGAGGAGACCGAACCCTACTTCCTGCTCATCAGCGGCCTCATCGTCGTCGGCATGGCCGTCTGGACGATCATGCGTCTGCGCGAAGAACAAGCCCATCATCACCCTCATCACGGCGACCACGACCATGGGCATGATCACGCGCACGACCATCCGCACCACGGACACGAGGACGAAGACGCCCACGCCCGGGCCCACGCCCGGGAGATCGAGCGACGCTTCGCCGGCCGCCACGTGACCACGGGCCAGATCGTGATCTTCGGACTCACCGGCGGGCTCATGCCCTGCCCCGCCGCCGTCTCGATCCTCATCATCTGCCTCCAGCTCAAGGAGTTCTCGCTCGGCTTCGGCATCGTCGCCGCCTTCAGCCTCGGCCTCGCGCTGACGATGATCTCCGTGGGCGTGCTCGCCTCCTGGGGCTTCAAGAAGCTCGCCGAGAAGTCCGGTTGGTTCAGCCGCGTCGCCGCCCGGGCCCCTTACGTGTCGTCCTACCTCCTCATCGCGCTCGGCCTGGCCTTCGCCTTCCGCGGCCTGGCGCTGCTGAAGTGACGGACTACCAAGGATTGAAGCGCAGCCCGAAGAGCGCGAAGACGGCGGCGGCGAGCAGACCGAGCGCCGGCAGGAAGAACGGGTCGAAATAATCGGCGGTCCGCGGCTTCTTCTCGAGCACCACGACCTTCTTCATCTCGTCGATCCGCTTGAAGACGGAGTTCAACGCCTCCGGCGTGACGGCGTTGAACGCCTCGCCGCCGGTCGAGCGGGCGATCCCGATGAGCGCCGGATCCACGGGAGCGTCGTTCAGCAGCACGGCGTAGACGATCACGCCTTTCTCCCGGAGGTCGGCGATGATCGGGACGTCCTTGGGCGACTTGATGTCCGGACTTTCGCCGTCGGTGAGCAGGATGATCATGCGGTCGCCGGCCGGACGCTGGGCGAGATGGGCGGCGGCTCCGGTCAGGGCGTTGCCGATGAAGGTGCCGCCCCAGAGCTCGTCGGGCAGGACGTTGGGCTCGATGAACGGCCGGGAGAGCATGATGGTCCCCGTATCCAGCGTCAGCGGCACCCAGTGGATGAAATTACGCGAGAAGATCGTCAGCCCGAAGGCGTCGCCTTTCCGGTGACGCAGGAACTTGTCCAGCGATTCCATGGCCGAGTCGAAACGGCTATGCCGGCCCTTGCCCTGCTCGCCATGCGGACCTCGCATGCTGCCCGACGTATCGAGGACGACCTGGATGTTCGTGAGCTGCCTTTCGACCTCAGGGGGCTGGAAGGTGACGGGATGCGCCAGGAAGAGGATCGCGACGGCGAGCAGGCCCGCCGGCAGGCAGTTGGCGACGAGCACGAGGCCGCGCAGGAACCAACCTCGGCGGCCTTGGGCGCCGTCGTAGGGCATGGCGAGCGGCTGGCCCGGGCGGACCCACTCCCAGAAGGCCAGGATGACCGGGAGGGCGAGCAAGGCCAGCCACTGGGGATGCAGGAAGGTCATGGGCGGGCGACGCCTCCTGCCGGCAGGTGACCACGGATGATGTCGGCGATCTCGGCGTCGACGATGCCCGAACCGGGACGATGCAGCCAGCGCTGCAGTCGGAGCAAAGCCTCGCCCGTGGTCTCGGCGCGGGCGACGGCGGCCAGGACCTCCGCCATCGGGACGTCGGTCTGAGCCAACCCCTCGCGCCAGGAACGCAAGAGCAGCATCTCGAGGCGCGCCTTCTGCCCGGCGGTCAGTCCGCCCTGCTCCAGCTCAGCCAAGAGAGCCTGCAATTGCTCGGCGACGGTCAGCGGCGGCTTGGGCGCGACGACGACAGGCTTGCGCGGGCGCTTCCAGAAAATCAGCAGGAAGAGCCAGCCGATCCAGAACGCAAGGAGCGCCCAGAGGGTGGCGCGGTAGTGCCCCCGGACCTCGATGCCGATCTCCTCGGTCTCCTTCACGCGTGCCTCGAGATCCTTCGATAGCTTGGGATCCCCTTGGACCTTGAAGGACGGCAGGCCGCTCAGGGCCGTGCCGTCGTCCGACATCAGATACTGCGTCAGGTCATGCTCGCCCTCGCGGTTCACGAGGTAACGGACGTCATAGACCTTCATTCCTTCCCGCTCCGTGACCTGGGCGATGCGCACGTTGACGGCCACGCCGTAGCGGAAGGGTTTCACGACGAGCCCGGGACCGCCGTAGGTGATGATGGCGGCCTGCTCGACGCCGAGCGGAACCTTGAGGCTGTCGTCATCCCGCAGGACCCACCAGCACGCCGCGAGGACCACCGACAAGGCCAGGCCCACGAGGAGCCGGCCACGCCAGGATGTCTTCGCGTCAGCCATGCTTATCGGGCGGAGCGGCTGGCGAAGCCGCGGTTCTTGAGGAAATAAGTCAGCTTGCCGAGGATCGGCTCATCGGTGCGCAGGCGCAGGTAATCGATGCCGAAACGGCTCAGTTCGGACCGCCAGCCGGAGGCGTCGATCGCGCGACTTCCGCCGAAACCCACGAATCCGCGGCCGGATTCGGCTTCGACGCCGCGGATGATGCCCGCGCCGCGGAGTCCCTGCTCGGCCGGATCTTCGAGATGCAGGACGACGCAGTCATGACGCTGGGCCAGCACCTGCAGGGCCGGGATGGCGTCCGGATCATGCAGGTCGCTCAGGACGACGACCGTCGTCCGCTGGGCCAGCGAGGGGGCGAGCTCACGGGCGCGGCGGGCGAGCGAGGTCTGCTCCGTGAAGTCATGCCGGCGCAGCTGGTGCGCCCACTCCATCACGATGTTACGCGAAAGCGTCGGGCGGACGTGCATCTCGCGGGCCCCGCAGCCGAGCAGGCCGACGGGCGTGACGGAAGACTGCGCGGCCAGGCCGATGCCGGTCGCGATGCGCACCGCCCAGGCGTACTTGCTCAACGTCCGCGACGTGACGCACATCGACGCGGAGGTGTCCAGCAGCAGGTAGAGCGGGATCTGCTTGGTCTCGCGGAACTCCTTCACATAGAGCTTCCCGAGGCGCGCCGAGACCTTCCAGTCGATGAACTTGACCGCGTCGCCCGCGACATAAGGACGCGACTGGACGTATTCCAGACCCGCGCCGTGGAACACCGAGTCACGCTGGCCGAAATCCAGGCTGTCCGCGAGCCGCCGGACGGCGACTTCGAACTGCCGGCTGTCGACCGGATCGTGAGGCAAGGTGCGCGGACGAAGCATGGGTCAGCCTAATCCGGCGAGGATTCCTTCCAGCACCTTGGCGCCGGTCTGACCCGCGGCCGCGGCTTCATAGCTCACGCGGATGCGGTGCAAGACGACGTCCTCGGCGAGGTCGAAGAGGTCTTCGGGCGTCACGTAATCCCGGCCGCGGATGACCGCGCGGGCGCGGGCGGCGTTGACGAGCGCCAGGCCGGCGCGGGGGCTGCAGCCGAAGTCCAGCTCCTTGGCTTCGCGGGTACGACGCACGAGTTCGACCGAATGACGCAGGAAGACTTCGCTCACGTGGACGCCTTGGACGGCCTCCATCGCGGCGACGAGGTCCGCCTTCGTGCCGACCGGGGAGTCGTCGATCATGTCGAAGGCCGTCTTCGGGACCGCCCCGCCCTCTTCCTTGCGCAGGCCCATGCCGAGCTGGCGCTGGAGGATGTCCTGCTCCTCGTCGCGGCCCGGATAGCCGAGACGGTGGAGAAGCATGAAGCGGTCGAGCTGGGCTTCGGGCAGTTCGAAGGTGCCGGACTGCTCGACGGGGTTCTGCGTGGCGATGACGAGGAAAGGCGTCGGCAGGCGCATCGTCTGACCGCCGAGGGTCACCTTGCGCTCCTGCATCGCCTCGAGCATCGCGCCCTGCACCTTCGGGGCGGCGCGGTTGATCTCATCGGCGAGGAGCAGGTTCGTGAAGACCGGGCCGCGGTGGATGCGGAAATCGCCGGTCTTCTGGTCGACGACCTCCGAACCGACGATGTCGGACGGCAGCATGTCGACCGTGAACTGGATGCGCCGGAAGTCCAGGGCGATGGCCTTGGCGACGGTGTTCACGAGGAGCGTCTTCGCCAGGCCGGGCATGCCCTGCAGCAGCAGATGGCCGCCGGTGAGGAGCGCGATCATGACGCGCTCGACGACGACGTCCTGGCCGACGACGACCTGGCCGACGCGCATCCGGACGTCGCCGACGAACTGGTGGGCGGCCTGCACGGCCGCGGGGTTGGGATGGTTGCTCATGTCTTAAGGGGGAGGGATAGGGGTGGGGGCAGGAATATCAGCGGAGCTGGCGGAGCCATTTTTCGGCGAGGGACTTGAGGTCGGCCTCGTTGAGCGTGGTCGCTCCGCCGAAGCAGCCGCTCTGGACGCGTTCGATGTCCTGCTGAAGCTCGGACTTCTGCGCGGCGGTGAACTTCACCAGGGGGCTGGCGGTCAGCTTACGCAGCAAGGCCACGACGGAGAAACCGTCGACCAAGGCAGGCATCCGGAAGACATCCCGGGCTCGCGGCGGACGCGGGCCGGTATCACGCTGACGGAACACCAGCCAGGCGCCGGCCGTCAGAAGGACGGCGAGCCCGACGTAAAGATACGTGTCATCGTCCTGGGCCACCGGCGGGACGTAGCCCGCTCCGGCCGCCGTCTTGACGCGATCGAGCAACACCGAGCCCTTGGTCAGCACGACCGGATCGATGTCCTGATAGGTGCGCCAGACCGTGGTGGCCCGGGCGGCCTTGAGGGTCGGGAAAGGAACGTCCGTCGCCTTGTCCGCGGCGCGGATGGCGTCGCCGTCCAGCGTGATCGACCAGCGACGCTCCGTACGCGGCGCGACCTGGTCGCCCCACGTGTTGAGCTCCTTGACCATCAGCGGGTCGACGACCGTGACCTGACGGACCTTCGCGACGGCGACCAAAGGACCGAGGTCCAGGAGATCGTCGAGATCGGGCACCGTACCCGCGGCGGTCGCGGCGACCTCGAGGCTGAGCGAGCCGTTGATCGCGAACTGGCGCGTGTCGAAGGTCTGGGTGACTTCCACCTTGTCGGCCGGACGCGGCGTCGCCTTGCCGGCGGCGACCTTGAGCAGCGTCTCGGCGGAGGTGGCGGGAATCGTCACCGGTCCGCTCAGGTCGATGAAGCGGAGTTCCATCTGCACCGGGGGGATCTTGTCGACGCTGGCGTCCTTGGCCCGCACGAGCACGTAGGCGAGCGATGTCTCCTCCCAGCCCGGGCGGTTGGTCGGACGCGGCTTCACGTCGGGCGCGGCGAAGGTGACCGAGCGGATCTCGAAGAAAGGCGAGAGGCCTTCGGTGAGCTTCTTCTCGAACTCGTCCCGCGGTCCCAGCGCTTCGGCGGGCTTCAAGGCCTGCGCGCCCCGGCGCTTGCCGGCCGCGGCGACCGCGGACGGATCGTTGCTGAGATACTGACCGAAGCGGGCGACGCGGCCCATGGCCTCGGTGTGGACGACGCTCACGAGGATGCCGAAGTCCTGCCCTGCCCCGACGGTGTTCGGACCGTCGACGCGGGTCTGCAGGCGGATCTCGCTGAGGAGTTCGTCGAGGTAGTCGGCCCGCTTCTTCAGCCCGAGCGAGAACGGATCGTCCTTCGTCACCACCAGGGTGGCGGCGAGGTAGCGATACTTGAGGTCCTCGTGCAGAGGATTGTTCTGATCGTTCAAGCGGGCGTTCAGCGTCTTGGCGAGCTGGCCCATGTGCGTGCCCGCCAGACGTCCGGGCAGCGCCTGGATGGCCGCGCGGATACGCCCGAGGGCCGCCCGGTTGAGGGGCTTGCCGAGGTTGACCTGGCCGTTGCCCCCGATGCCCAGCACGGCGTTGAACCAGCTGAGGTACGGATCGACGGAATATTCGTTGGACTGGAGACGGACGACCTGGCGGCCGTAGGCCTCGGCGGCGCGCTGGAAATAGTCCTGCGACCGGAGCGACTTCTCCTTGGCGGCGACGACGCGACGGGCCGGCTCGACGGGCGAGAGGTCCTGGAAGCTGTCGAAGTCGGCCCAGTCGTTGAGGACGACGGCCCCGAGCAGAAGCGCTTTGTAGGCGTCGGGACGGCCCGCCTGCCACTTGTCGATCAGCTCGAGGAGCGAGGCGTAACCGGCCGAGGCCATCGCATAGGTCTGGGCTTCGTTTCGACGGGTGAGCCCGCTGCGCTGCACGTCGGCGCGGCGCCAGCGGTCGCCCAGATTGGCGTGCATCTTCTGGGCCAGCAGGAAGAACAGCTGCTCATCCATCTGAGCGGCGGGACCGAAGACCCGCTCGATGTGCGTATCCCGGTAGGCTTCGGCGTTGCTGTAGGCGAGGTCGAAGGCGGTCACGACCTTGCTCTGGTCGCGCGGAGCGACGCCGGCCTTGCGGAAGAGCTCCATCATGCGGGCGAGGCTGTCGATGTTACGCTCCATCATCACCGGGGTCACGGGGATGCGGGCGTCCTCCGGCAGGCCATAACGGGCGCGCAGCTCCTGCGGCAGCTGCGGATTATGCGCCTGCCCCCAGGCCTGGAGGAAGTCTTCGGCCAGCGCGACGCCCGCCGCCGGATGACGGCCGGCGAGCTCGACGATACGGTCCGCGGCCAGTTCGAAGTTGGCGCTGACGATCACGGCGCGGGCGAGGCTGGCGTCGAAGCGCGCCCGCAGGTCGGGCGAAAGCGCCTCCAGCCACTTGCCGGCGGGCGCCAGCTGCAGGAGTTCGCCGGCGTCGATCTCGGCCGCCGCGTTCCGGTTTCCGCGTCGGGAACCGCCGGACTGGCGTCCGAAGGACTGTTCGACCTCGCCCATCCAGGATTCCGCCATCAGGCCGAGGACCTGCCGCCAGTCGCCGCCGCCGACGTCGACTTGCTCGGCGATGAGGTTGGCCAGTACCGCCTGGGCCCGGAGGCTGTCGAGGCGCTGCGCGACCGGCGCCCCGCCTTCGCCCTGGATCTTGCGCGAGAGGCCGCCGACGATCTTGAGCGCGGCGTCGGGCTGGGCCTTCATCAGGTCGGCGAACGTACCGCCGAGGACGGCCGGGGAGACCTGGGTGAGCACGCGGAGCATCTCGCCCGCGGCCTTGGTCCTGTCCCAGTCGCTGATCTTCTTCTCGGAACGGAGGATCGCGACGTTGTCGGCCCAGATGCGGGAGATCTGGTCGCGCTGCGCGATCTCGGTGGCCTGCTCGGCCGCGAGGAACGCGGCGATCTCCTGACGGAGCCCCTCGTCGGCGATCTGGTCGAGGTCGGCGCCGGCCGGCAGATACTGCCGGGCGAGGTCGCGGAAGCCGCCGGCCAGCAGGACGCGTCCGGCCGCGAGTCGGCGGGCGGGCTCCTTGCCTCCCAGCTTCTCGGTGCCGCGTGCCAGGCGCTCGGCGACCCAGAAGCTTTCGTTGGGCGCGACGATCTGGCCGAGGATCTGACCGAGTTTGCGGAGCTCGAGGTCGGTGAGCTCGCCCGGTCCCGCGTCGGCGAGGGCGAAGACGTCCTCGAGGCGGACGCCGTTCTTGGGACGGTCGGCGAGATCGGACAGGATCTTGTCGTAGATGCCGCGGCCGAGCTCAGGCGGCAGCGCGGCGAGCTCGGCGCGCACCTGCGCCCAGTCGCCGAGCCGGAAAGCCGAAAGGAAACGGGCGTCCGCGCCGGCGCGGGCGTCCGGCCGGGCGGACTTCTCCATCGCGGCGAAGACCTCGCTGAGCTCGCGGGAGAAGCGGTGGCGGAGCAGGCGTTCGTATTGCTGCTGCGTCTTGGCGTCGAGCGGCGCGGCCTGCTGGGCGGAAAGTGTCGCGGCGCACGCGAGCGCGGCGCAGAGGAACGGACGGAGGAGTCTCATGGTGTCTTATGCAAAGGGTTCACGAACCGTTGTCGGGGATCTTGCGGGCTTCTTCGAAGACCTTGCGGTCGTCGGTCTTCGCGGGCTTGCCCTTGGGCTCAGGTCCCGCGAGCAGCGCGGCGGCGGCCTTAGCCTTCTTGGGCTCAGGCTTGCCGGCGGCCTCGACCTGCAGGGCGGCCTCGAGGTTCTGCTGCTTGCCGGCGCCGATGCCGGTGACGCCTTCGACGGGCTTGATGCCGCCGGCGGCGGGCTTCACGCCCTCGGGCGCCTTCACGCCGTTGATCCCGGCGAGGCCTTTGGCGGGAGGGGGCGGCGGCGGAGCCTTCGAGCCCGCGCCTTTGACCGCTTCCGGAGGCTTCACGCCCTCGACGGCTTCGACCCCCTTCGGGGCGGGCGGAGGCGGCGTACCTTTGGTACCGGCGCCTTTGACGCCTTCGGGAGGCTTCACGCCTTCTGCGCTGACCAGCCCTTTCGTCGGCGGCGGAGGCGGCGGAGCCTTCGCGTCAGCCGACTCCACGGGCTTGGCGGTCGCCGGGACGGAGGCGGGCGGCGGAGCCTGCTTCACGGGCTTGGCGCCGCCGGGAGCCTTCACGCCGTCGACCTTCTCGACGCCTTGGACGGTGGTGGGCGCGACGTTCTTGGCGGCGAGATCGACCTCCTTCACCTTGCCGGAGCCTTCCTGACGGACGCCACGGACGCCTTCGACGGCGGCCGGGGCCGGGGCATCCTGCGCGGCGGCGCACACGACGCCGAGGGAGAAGAGGAGGATCGTCTTCATAAGTTGTTCTGACGGACGGAACGGGCGAACTCCGCCTCGACGCGCCGTTCGTAATCGGCGAGGGCCGCCGGGTCCTGATGTTCGGCGAGATAACGGAAGACCTGGCGGGTGCGTTCGGCGTAAGGACGCCACTCCTCTTCGGTCGCCCCGTTGGCTTTCAACAACGAGGTCGCGTAGAAGTAGGCCTTGCCGAGCGTCTCGCGGATCGCACGGGTGGTCGCGCCATCCTCGCCGTCGACGGCCGCGGATTCCTTGAGCAGCTGCGAGAGGTCGTTGATCGCCCCGGCGACGTCGAGCATCTCCACCTTCGCCTTGGCCTTCGCCAACCTGACCTGATGCCGGACGGTCGGGCGCTCGCCCGGCGGCAGCTCCGCCGCGAGCCGGTCATACTCCTCGACGATCGTCGGCCAATCCGGCTCCTTGGCTTGTTCGAGCGCGCCGATGCGCAGCAGATGATCGCGCGCCTGCTCGCGGGCGAGCTGGGCCTGGCCTTCGTTGAAGTGATAATACACCACGCCGACGGGAAAGAGCAGCCAGAGCAGCGTGAAGAACTTCCTCATCGGACGGCGCCCTCCCCCGCGACGTCACGACGGACGACCTTCCAGCCGCTCCCGGCGTATTGCAAGGCCACCGGCAGGAGCGCGAGCACCGACGCCCCCAGCAGCATCGCCAGCACCGCCATGCCGGCCAGGTCGAGTCCCGTCTTCGGCGGAGGCGTGCGTCGGACGAGGTCGCCCAGGGCGTCCGTAGGCAGGTGCTTCTCGTTCACGTCGTAGTAGGCGCCCCGCAGGGCGCGGGCGACGTCCGCGAGGACCTGGGAGTCCTGACGCGACTGGTGGCCCGCGATGAACGTGCCCTTGCGCGGGTCGCCGACGCCCAGCACGAGTACGTCCCGGACGGACTTCGGGCGAGGCAGGATGGGTTGCAGCGGCACGGTGTCGCCGTCGGTGAAGATGACGAGCCGCACCGTCTGTTCGGGCAGCCCGGCGACGACCTTGACCGCCGCGTTGATGGCCGCGCCGAGGTCGGTCGACCCCGGCTTCATCACGTACTGGACCGGCAGGCCGTCGAAGACGTTGCGTACGAGTTCCGGATCGCGGGCGTCCATGACCACGGAGCGCGCCTCGGTGTAGAAGCCGACGACGCCGTAACGGAGGTCGCCGCCGACGCGCATGAGCACGGCTTCGACCTCCTCGCGCATGCGTTGCTGCCGCGTGACCTTTCCTTCCGGTCCCGCGTCCTTCAGATACATGCTCGGGGAAAGGTCGGCCACGAAGATCAGCCGGGTCGGTTCCGCGGTCTCGGCCGGCTGGCCGTCCTTGGCCGCCTGATGAAGCTGCCACATGACGGCCAGCCCCCAGGCGAAGGCGGCGAGCGCGAGGCACCGCAGGAAAGGAGCCGCGTTGGTCCAAGTACGCGGCGCCCCCTCGGGACCGAACGCCAGCCGGGCGGCGACCTGCACCCGACGCGCATGCAGGAGCTCCGCCAAAGCGGCAAGCAGCAGCACCAGGAGGGCGGCGGGGACTGGGTTCATCAGGGCGGCGGGGATACCGTCGCCCTGAGATAAGTCGCTCCGCCAAGACGAAGCAAACCGCAATGAACGCGGACCTCAGTTTGCCGGCCACGCCGCGGGCCGGCGGCGGAATCGGCCTAAAAAACGTCGTCCTCGGCCCGCCTTCCTCAGGCGCCGACCATCCGCAGCCAGGCGCTGAGATTGTAGTAATTGGAGACGCGGGCGACCTTGCCGTCCTTGATCTCGAAGAACGCCCCGACGCGCAGGTGATACTTCTGGCCGGTGGCGGGCGGGAGGCCTTCGTCGGTCTGGAGATACTCGCCGCGGATGTAGAACTCGGCGGCGGCGCGGCCGGCATCCGGACCGGCGAAGACGACCAGGTCCTCGACCTGTTCGCGGTAGGAACGATCCATGCGGCCGAGGAAGGCGCGGAAGGCCGGGATGCCGACCTCGACGCCGCCTTCGTTGATCTCATGGACGACGTCGGGGTGCAGGAGCGCGAGGAGCGCCTCACGGTCGCCGGAATTGAAGGCCTGATAATATTGACGGATGAGCGGGTGCATGGGTCAGGAAAGGATTCGGAGCGGGCGGGCGCCCAGCCTGGACGGATCGGTC
>JAURFU010000045.1 GCA_030834165.1 Verrucomicrobiota bacterium | reverse complement strand
CGCCGTCGATCTGGAGGCGGCCGGCGGTGTCGACGATGACGAGGTCCGCGGCGGCGGCTTCGGCGTCCTTGACCAGGCGGCCCACCATGGCGGCGACGTCGGTCGCGGCGCGGTCGGCGCGGAAGTCGAACCCTTCGTTCTTGGCGAGGGTCTCGAGCTGGTCGATGGCCGCGGGGCGGCGCAAGTCGGCGGCGACGAGGGAGGGCTTACGGATGCCTTCCTTCTTCACGAGGTGCTTGGCGAGCTTGGCGGCGCTGGTGGTCTTGCCGGAGCCCTGGAGGCCGACGAGGAGCACGCGCAGAGGGCGGCGGGGATCGATCGGACGTTCGCCTTCGCCGAGGAGCTTGGTGAGCTCGTCCGAGACGATCTTCACGGCCATCTGGCCGGGGTTGACGGACTCGATGACCGCTTGGCCGAGGCAGGCGACCTTGACGCGTTCGGTGAAGTCCTTGGCGACCTTGAAATTGACGTCCGCGGACATCAGCGCCGAGCGCACCTCGGTCAGCGCCGGGGCGATGTTCTCTTCGGAGAGCTTGGAGAGCCCCCGGAGGTCGCGGAGGGCCTTGGTAAGTTTGTCGGTGAGGTTGGCGAACACGGGACGGGAAGGAGAAGGCAGGGAGGGGCGGGAGACAAGGCAGGAGAGGGTGGAAAAGAGGACCGGAGGACCAGAGGGCCTGAGGGCCGGAGAATAACAAAGATACAGGTGGTAGGGACCATTGGCATGTCTCTGCCGGCACCCGCCACCCGGGGCTGCCACCCGCCACCTGAGAATGCTTAACCGCCACCCGCTGACCGCTAACCGCCACCACCTGCCATGGTATCTGCTTTGCAAACGACGCATTTCCCCTCTTCTTCGCCTCATGGAAATCCTCATCATGGGCTGCGGCACGTCTCAGGGCTGTCCCTTGCCCGCCCATGACAATCCGGGGCTGGATCTGCAGAACGAGCGCAACTGGCGCGCCCGGACGAGCATCCATGTCGTCATCGAGGGTCACCACGTCCAGGTCGACGCCGCGCCGGAGTTCCGGACGCAGTGCCTGAAGTACGACGTCCGCGAAGTCGACACGTTCATCCTCACCCACGGCCACGCCGACCACGTGCTCGGCATGGATGACCTGCGTCAGTTCTGCACGAACAAGGGCGGGGCGGCCATCCCGGTCTATTCTACCGAGGTCGGCCTTGAGCGCATCAAGGCGATCTTCCCTTACGCCGTCGGCAAGCCGCAGGCTTCTGGGTACGTCTCGCTGGGGCTTAACCTCATGCCATCGAAGCTTACCCTCCCGGGAGGTGGCATCATCCGTTCGACGCTCCTGCCGCACGGCAACGAGTCGACGCTGGGGCTTGTCTTCGAAGAGCCTTCGACTGGAGCGAAGTTCGCCTATTACACCGATTGCCGCGCGATGACAGAGAAGTCCCTTGAGCTCGGCGAGCATGCCGACCTCGCGATTCTCGACGGCCTCCGTCCGAATCCGCACCCGACGCACATGACCGTCGACCAGGCCTGTCAGGCGGCGCATGACCTGCGTGCCAAGCGAGCGCTGCTCACGCACATGACTTTCCAGATCGATTACGACACCTACACGGCCCAGCTGCGTGAGACGCACCCTAAGGTCGGCCTCTGCTACGACGGTCTCCGGATCAGGCTCGGCGCCTGAACAGGCACGAAAAAGGGCGCCGTTCGGGCGCCCTTGGTCTCGTGCTCTGAGCCAGGCTCAGAGTTCGGTGATGACGATGTTGCGGAACCAGCAGGGGTCGCCGTGCTCGGTGAGCATCAGCTTGCCGTGGCCGGGGCCGAAACCCTTCTTGTTCTTGAACTTGCTCTTGGCGATCGCGGCCTTCCATTCCTCGGACTTCGTATCGGCCGAGGAGCTGAGCTTGCCGTTGAGGTAATGCTCGATCTTGCCGTCCTTCACCACGACGCGGCTCTGATTCCATTCGCCGATGGGCTTCTTCGCCTTGTCCTTGGCGGAATCGACGATGTCGTAGATCGAACCCGTGTTGTGGCTGCCGCCGCGGAGGCCGTCCGGATGGCCGTCGTCGTCGATCATCTGGTATTCGATGCCGAGCCACTCGCCCTTGCCCTTGGCGTCCTTGATCTCGGTGACCCAATACTTGATGCCGTTGTTGCCCTTGGCCTCGAGGCGCCATTCCCAGGTGAGTTCGAAATTCGTGTACTCCTTCTTGGAGATCAGGGCGCCGGTGCCCTTTTGGACGGCGAGATGGATGACGCCACCTTCCTGGGTCTGCCAGCCGCCGGCCGGAGCGCCGCCCTTGAGGTCGGTGAAGTCGGCGAGGGTGAGGGTGACCTTTTCGCCGGCATAAAGGGAGCCGGTGGCGAGCAGGGCGAGGAGGAGGGATTTCATGGGGAGATGCAGGTTATGGGAGGTTTCGGGGGTGATTTGAAGTCCGTAATCGAAGTTCAGGGGATGACCTTGAGTCCCTTGAGCCAGAGCAGGGATTCCGCCTGCCACTTATCCCAGGACGGACCTTTGTAGCCGTTCAGGCCGTGGCCGCCGTTGGGGAGTTCGATGAGGCGGGTGGGCAGGCCGGCCTTCTGCTGGGCGGCGAAGAACATGCGGCTGTTCTCGATGTCGACGACCTTGTCATCGATCGCGTGCGCGAGGAACGCAGGAGGGGTGGAGGCCGTCACGTGCTTCTGGGTCGAGAAATATTCGGGCAGGGCCGCGGCGGGCGTCTCGCCCATGAGGTTCTTCTTCGAGCCGCGGTGCACGCCGACGTCCATGCTGATCACCGGGTAGATCAGGATCGAGAAGTCAGGCCGGCTGCTTTCGCGCGCGATCGCGTCGGTGGTCTTGCCCTCGCCGAGGTCGAAGTGCACGGTCGCGGTCGAAGCCAGGTGGCCGCCCGCGGAGAAACCGATGATGCCGACTTTCTTGGCATCGATCTTCCATTTCGTCGCGTTCGCGCGCACGGTGCGGAGGGCGCGCTGGGCGTCGAGGAGCGGGACGTAAGGACGTCCGGCCGGCAGGCGATACTCGAGGACGATGCCCGCGATGCCGTGCGCGTTGAGCCAAGCCGCGATGCCGTGGCCTTCGCCCTTGGTGACGAGTCCGCCGTAGCCGCCGCCGGGGCAGATGACGATCGCGGCGCCGTTGGGATTTTCCGGCAGATGGACGGTGAGCTTCGCCTTGGAGGAATCGGAGAACTTCCCGTCGCCCTCGGGGGCGTCGCCGTTCCAGAGCGGCAGGGTCTCCGCGGCGTAGGCGGAACTGACGAAGGCGAGCAGGGCGAGGAGGCGCGTCATTGCGAGTATGGAGTGTTGAGTCTGGAGTATGGAAAATAACGCAGCGGAGGGAAGGCTCTAGGTAGGGTCACGACTGCGTCGTGACCTAGCAGGCAACTAGGTCAGCACGCAGTGCTGACCCTACCAGGGGCAGGGATGTGGGCACAAAAAAGCCCCGGAGGTCCGGGGCTTTGCTTGGCCTGGCGGGCGGCTTACTTGCCGAAGCCAGCGGAGGGCTTGCCGTCGGCTTCGAGCTTGCCGGCGGACCAGAGCACCGCGCGGGCGACGAGGTCGAGGTAGCGGGCGTCTTCGACGGTGGCGTTGTTATGGCCGATCGTAGTGCTGAAGATGCGGGTCTTCTTCGGGCCGAACTCGTTGGTCCAGGCGACGATGGCGTTGGCTTCGGAAGCCGGGGTGACCTTGCCCTTCTTATCCTTCTTCTCCGGGATCTTCTGGAGGCCGGTGGCGAGGGTCTTGGCGGTCAGGACCTGGACGTTGTTGTAGAGCTCTTCGTTGACGGTGGTCCAGTCGGCGAGGCCGGTGGTGACCGGGTGGGACTTGTCGGTAAAGGTGATGGCGATGGGCTGCTGGGGACCGTGGCCGGTGGACTGCAGGCCGAGCATCTCGTACCAGCTGGCGTTGTCATCGCCGGCCTTCACGGCCGTCCGGAAGTTACCCCAGCGGTAGCTGTGCATGGCGCAGTGGAGGTTGACGGCGGGCAGGCCGTTCTTGTGGGCGTTGACGATGTTGGCGACATAGGCCTGGTCGGTGATGTCGGCGGCGCACTCGTCATGGACGACCACGTCAAAGTTCTTACCCCAGTCCGGGCTCTTGAAGAGCTCGAAGAGCGGCTTGGTGGACTTGGTCGGGTCGTAAGCGACTTCGACCACGGCGTTCACGCGGGCCTCGATGCCCTTCTTCAGGACTTCTTTCTGCGTGGCGTAATCGTGGCAGCAACCGCCGGCGACGACGAGGACGCGCAGGGGCTTCTGCTCGGCGACGAGCGTGGAGGTCAGGCCGACGAGGGCGGTCAGCGCGAGGAGGGTACGGAGTTTCATGGGGTATCTGGGATAAAGGGGGTGAGGGGCTCGGCGGGCAAAAGAAAAACCTATTTCTTGGGTTTCGGGACCGTCTTCGGGGCGGTCAGGGCCTTCTTGGTGTCGGCGATGGCGGCCTTGGCCAGTTCGTCGGGGATAGGCTGGCCTTCGACGAAGGCGTAGAGGGCTTCCTTCTGCTTTTCGGTCAGCGGGTGTTCTTCCTTGGGCGGCATGACATCGCCCGCGGTACGATCCAGGAAGACGCGGGCCAGCAGCATGCTGTCGTTGGGCCGGCCGATGACGAAGGCCAGGTTCTTGCCGCCCTTGAGGGTGGCTTCGAGGGTATCGAGGCGCAGCTTGCCTTTCTCCTTCTTGGGTCCGTGGCAGGAGACGCACTGTGCGTCGAACATCGGCTGGACGACCTTGGCGTAATCCGACTTCTGCGCCGGCGTGAGCAGCTTGACGGGTTCGGGCTTCTTCTTCGGGGCCGTCGGCGCGGCGAACGCGCAGGCGGCGAGGAGCAAGGGCAGCAAAGAGCGCATCGGATTATTTCTTCGGGGCCTGCTTGGGCGCCTTGGTCGCGGCGATGGCGGCCTTGGCCACGTCGTCCGGGATGGGCTTGCCTTCGATGAAAAGGGCGAAGGCCTGCACCTGATCCTTCGTGAGAGCGTTGCCTTCGGTCGGCATGAATTCCTCGTCCGAAGGATCGAGCGTCACGCGCACGTGCATCAGGCTCTTCTTGAGGTCGCCGGGCACGAAGGCAGAGCCTTCCGAGCCGCCCTTCTTGAGGGCTTCGAGCGAATCCATGCGCAGCTTGCCTTTGACCTTCTTGGCGCCGTGGCACTCGACGCAGTGGGCCTCGAGGATCGGGGCGATGACCTGCGCGTAATCGTCGCGCTTCTGGCCGTTGTCGACGACGGGCGTCGGCGGGACGTCCCTCTGCGTAAGGACGGACTTATTCGGCTTGAAGGGGAAACCATCTCCGTGTTGCAGCTCGCCGCCGACATGGGCCGCGAAGCTCATCACCCCGATGGCCACGACCTGCCCGACGAGGCGAAGCAGGAAGCCTTGGGAGAGGAGGAGACTGGCGATACCGGCGAAGATCGAGGCGGCGATACCGCCCCAGAGATGGAGTTGCACGGCGTCGCCTTCGAAGCCGTTGAAGTGGGCGTGGAAGATGCCGCAGAGGACGGCGCCCCAGGTGCCTGCCGCCGAGAAGACGGACAGGCGGCGGACGGTCGAGGTGGCCTGTTCGTGGCGCTCGAAGAATTCGAACATCGGCACGATGAGCAGCACCGCGGCCGGGATGTGTAGGGCGAGGATGTGGAAGTTGCCAAGGACGGACAGGATGGCCGGGCCGCGCTCTCCGCCGTCGGCGGGCAGGGCGAACGCCAAGCCGATAAGGATCAGATTGGCGACGGCGACGAGGCCGAAGGCCTGCCGGAAGCTGAGGCTGCGAAGGCGTTCCTCGATACGGTGAAGGGGCGTCATGTTTCGGAAAGGGGTGGGGCGAATGTGGGGCCGGGCGGCGGGGCGGTCAAACGCAAGCGGCCGCATCTGGCCCTCCAATGTTAGACACAAAAAAAGCCCGCGGGTTGCCGCGGGCTTTTCATGGGCAAGCCGGAGGGCTTACTTGGCTTCGATGAAGGCCTTGATCTTGGCGACCTGCTCCTTGGTGAGGGGCGGGTTCTTCTCGTGGGACTTCTTCGGGGGCATCGCCATGTCGTCCTCGGGGCTGGTGGCGGCGAGGTTGATGGTCTTGTAAAGGGAGCTCTTGGAGACGTCGCCCCAGGTGATGCCTTCGCCGAGTTCCTTGCCGCCCTTGACGATGGACTTGAGGCTGGAGGAATCGAAGCCCGACTTGACCTTGCCGTTCTTGGCCTTCTTCGGGTCATGGCAGTTGGCGCAGCTCTTCTCGAGAATCGGGGCGATGTCGGCCTTGAAGGCGGCTTCGTGGTCGACGGCGGCGAAGGCCGAGGTGGCGGAGAGGAGGGTGAGGAGGGCGAGGGTACGCATGGGTGTGTTAAGGTAACACCGAACAAAGCGAAAAGTTGCCTCCTTGGGGAGCAAAAAATGGCTTATTCGCGGACCGCCCAGGCCCGGCAGGTCTCCCGCATGCGGACGGGGATGAAGGCTTCCACGCGGGTTCCCTCGGGAAGGGCCTTGGAATCAAGGATTGTCGCCCCGGCGTGCAGCTTGGAGAGCAACGCGTATTGGTCGTGGGGGATGAGCAGGGTCATGTGCTCGTCCCGGCTGGCGGCGCATTCCTCGAGGCGCTGCAGGAGGGCCGGCAGGCCTTCACCGGTCTTCGTGCTGACCAGCTTGGCGTCGGGGTAGGCCGCGAGGGCCTGGGCGCGTTCGGCTTCATCGCAGAGGTCGGCCTTGTTGAGCACGGTGATGATCGGGCGGTCGCCCGCGCCGATCTCCGTCAGCACCTGCAGGGTCGTCGCGGCGTGCTTGTCGCGCTCGGGCGAGCCGAGGTCGATGACGTGCACCAGGAAGTCGGCCTGCACGGCTTCTTCGAGCGTCGCCTTGAAGGCTTCGACGAGGCGGTGCGGGAGGCGGCGCACGAAGCCGACGGTGTCGGTCAGCAGCAACGCGCGGCCGGAGGGCAGGGCGAGGCGACGCGTCGTCGGGTCGAGCGTCGCGAAGAGCTTGTTCGCGGCGAGCACCTCCGAGCCGGTGAGCTTGTTGAGCAGCGAGGACTTGCCGGCGTTGGTGTAGCCGACGATCGAGAAAGTCGGCAGTGGGACGCGTTTGCGCTGCTTGCGCTGGGTGGCGCGCTGGGCGACGACTTCCGCCAGGTCACGGCGGACCTTGGCGATCTTGTCGCGGATCTTGCGCTGGTCCATCTCCAGCTGCGTCTCGCCGGCGTCGCGCTGCATCGTGCCGCCGCCGCGCTGGCGGTCGAGGTGAGACCAGAGGCGCTTCAGGCGCGGCAGCATCTGCTGCAGGGCGGCAAGCTCCACCTGGAGCACGGCCTCGCGGGTCTTTGCGCGGGTGATGAAGATATCGAGGATGATCTCCTGGCGGTCGATGGCGCGCAGCTTGGCGTCCTTCTCCCAGTTGCGCTGCTGGGCGGGGGTGAGCTCGTCGTCGAAGATGATCAGGCCGCATTCCTTGTCGCGGGCCAGCTGGGCGATCTCCTCGAGCTTGCCGGAGCCGACGAGCGTGCGCGGATTCTCCTCGCGCAGCTTGGCGATGATGGAGCCGCGGATCTCGACGCCGACGTTGCTGACGAGCTCATGCAGCTCGTCGAGCAGGAGCTGGGCCTCTTTTTCGGTGTCGTCCGGGCGCTGCAGGCCGACCAGGATCGCGCGGTTGGCGCGGGCGATGACCTCAGGGTCGAAAGGGTCGAGCGGCTTGTCTTTTTTATCTTCTGGTGCGGACACGTGGCGGAATTAAAAGGGGAAGCCGACTTTGGACGCTCGGAGGGGGCAGGCGAGATAAGATTGTGGTAAGGCCGCCGGATGGTGGCCTTGGGTAGGGGCGGGACTACGTCAAGCCTGGGCACGGCGTAGCCGTGCCCCTACCTTGCGTCCGCGATGCGGCGGACGTGTTGCCAAAAGAAAGCGGCGGGTTACCCCGCCGCTTGGTCTCGCCTCCGGCCCTCCGGTCAACGGGTCAATTTGTCCTCGAAGTCTTACTGGCCGAATTCCACCCAGTCGACGTTCATGAGGCCGCCGCCCTTCTTGGGGTTGGTCAGCACCAGGTAGACGTCGTGGCGGCCGGGCGCGGGCGTGAGCTTGGCCTTGTTCTCCTTGAACTTGCCCCAGTCGCCGGTGTGGGCGATGTCGACGGTCGCGACGAGCGGACCGGTCGGGGAGTCCAGGCGGACTTCGATCCGGCTGTCCTTGGCGCCGCCGCCGGCGGACGCGTTGATCTTGATGTTCTTGGTGTCGGCCAGGTTCAGGTCGGCGAACTTCAGCGTGGCGCCGTGCTGGGTCGAGCCCACGGCCTTGCCTGTGTTCTTGCCGCCGGTGATCTCGGCGGATTCGGCTTCGAGCCTGCGGTGGCGCAGGCGCACGGTCGCCTTGCCGCTGAGCGCGCCGGCGACGCCGGCGCCGGCGTCGGTGTAGATCGCTTCAAGCAGGAGCGTGCCCGGCTTGTTGTCCTTGGGCGCGGTCAGCTGGCCTTCGAGGCCGCGGGTGAGGGTCGGGCCGCCTTTGCCTTTCTCCAGGGCGAGCATCCAGCGGAGCATGATGGCGACTTCGTCCTCGGTGTGCTGCGGGTGGGCGAGCATGGGGACCTGGCCCCAGACGCCGCTGCCGCCGAGGCGCACCTTCTTGTTGAGAAGTTCTTCGGCGCCAGGCTGCTTGCGATACTTGTCGGCGATGGCGACGAAGGAAGGACCGACCAGCTGGGTCTCGACCGCATGGCAGTTGAAGCAGTCGCTCTGGCGCATCAGCGACAGGCCCGGGTCGACGGCGACGGCCTTGCCGTCGGCGGGGAGGAAGGCGGACGTCACCAGCGTACGCGCGCCGAACTCGGCGGCCTTGGTCTCGGAGGAGCCGTCCTCGACGTCCTGTGCGGCGACCTTGAAGGAGATCGGCTTGCCGGGGCTGAAGAAGTCGCCGCTCTGCGGGGAGAGGAAGCGGACGGTCGGCAGGTTGTTGCCGACCACGACGGGGACGGAGCGGGAGACGGCGCCGCCCTGGCCGTCGGTCACGGTGAGTTCGACGTTGAAGTTGCCGGCGGTCTCCAGAGAGACGGCGATTTCTTCGCCTTCGCCGAGCTTCTGGTCGCCGGGCTGCAGCTTCCAGACGTAGCTGAGCTTGCCGCCGTCGAGGTCGCGCGACCCTTTGGCGGAGAGCGTCGTCTTGAGCGGAGCGGCGCCGGCGGGAGCCGACACGGCGAGCTTGGCGACGGGCTGCAGGTTCCCGCGGACGTAGGAGATCTTGAGCAGCGCGGAGTCGGGGTTGACGCCCCAGGTGTCGCCGTAATCGAGCAGGTAGAGGCAGCCGTCGGGACCGAAGGTCGCGTCGACCGGGCGGCGGATGATCGTCGCGCCGTTGTCGATGAGGGCCTGCTGCTTCTTGCGCTGTTCGTCGGTGTTCGCGGTCACGAAGGCCGTGGGCGCGAAGGCTTCCAGTCCCTGGAGGTCGGAGTTCGCGTCGAGGCGCGCCCACTTGATGAACGGACGCTGCCAATCCCAGAAGAGCAGGGAGCGGTCGAAGTGCTTCGGGAAGCCTTTGGTCTTCTCGTAAGACTCCTGCCAGTAGAAGACCGGGCCCGCGCAGGCGGTGCGGCCGCCTTCGCCGAGTTCGGGCCACTGTTCGGAGACGGCGTAGGGCCAGTAGATGAAGGCCGGGACGGCGGGCGGGAGTTCGACGAGGCCGGTGTTGTTGCGGCTCTTGTTGAGCGGGGCCTTCGGATCGAAGAGCGCGCCGACCTTCTCGGTCGCGTAGTCATATTCCGCGTAGGGGAAGTTGTTGCCGACGAAGAGCGGGTAGCCGTGGTTGCCGGCCTTCTTCGCCTGGTTGATCTCGTCGTAACCGCGGGAGCCGCGGGGGCCGTCGACGCGGGCGTCCGGGCCGACTTCACCCCAGTAGACGTAGCCGGTCTTCGGGTCGATGCTCAGGCGCCACGGATTACGGGTGCCCATCGCGAAGATCTCGGGACGGGTCTTGGGCGTGCCGGGCTTGAAGAGGTTGCCTTCCGGGATGGTGTAAGTCGCGTCGTCATGGACGCGGATGCGGTTCACTTTGCCGACGAGGGTGTTGGTGTTCGCCGACGTACGCTGGCCGTCCCACGGCTCCTTGCCCGGGCGCTGGTCGAGCGGGGCGTAGCCCTTGCTGTCGCCGAAGGGGCTGGTGTTGTCGCCGGTCGAGAAATACAGGCAGCCGTCCGGGCCGAACTTCAGCGTCGCGCCGTGGTGGCAGCACTGCAGGCGCTGTTCTTCATACTTCAGGATGAGCTTCTCGCTGCCGGCGACGAGCTGATCATCCTTCACCTGGAAGCGGGAGAGGTATTGGCCGTCGAAACCGACGGGCGAGTAGATCAGGTAGATCCAGCCGTTCTGCGCGAACTTCGGGTCGAGGGCGAAGGCGAGGAAGCCGTTCTCCTGCGACTTGAAGATCTCCATTTCGGCGACGAGCTTCACGCGCTTGGTCTTCGGGTCGTAGATCTTGAGGGCGCCGGCGTATTCGTTGAACCAGAGGCGGCCGTCGGGGGCGAACTCGAGGTGCATCGGCTGCGGCAGGCCGGTGAGCAGCGTCTCGGTCTGGAAGCGCACGTCCTCAGGCAAGGCGTCGGCGGCGCGGGCGGTCGGGGAGGCGGCCAGCAGGGCGGCGCCGAGGAGGGAAAGGAGGCGGACGGGATGAGAAGCCATGGGAGGGTGACCTTGGGGCAGGGATGGGGTTCCCGGAGCGTTGGGAAAAGCGGCGGGAGGGCAAGAGGCTTGCTAAGTAGGCCCAGGGCCAGGGCCAGGGCTAGGGCTAGGGCTGAGGCTAGGGACAGGTGGGTAATATTGGAAAACAGAACGTCCGCCGGGTGGCGGACGTTTTTGGGGTGCTAAACTGGCCCTAGCCCTAGCTCTGGCCCTAGCCCTAATCAGATCAACCCGAGCTGCATCTTGCCGTCCTCGGAGATCATCGACTGGGTCCAGGGCGGATCCCAGACGATGTCCACGCGGGCTTGGTTGACGCCGGGGACGGCGAGGACGCGGTTGCGCGCGTCTTCGGCAATCACCGGGCCCATGCCGCAACCGGGAGCGGTCAGCGTCATGGCGACGGTCACGCTGTGCCGGTCGGGAGAATTATCCAGCGGCTCGACCTTGAGCGAGTAGACCAGGCCGAGGTCGACGATGTTCACGGGAATCTCCGGGTCGAAGACCTTCTTGAGGCTGTCCCAGACGGCTTCGTCGGAAGGCTTGCCCGTGTGGCCGGGGTGTTCGGCCGTGCCGACGGAACCATAGGCGTCCGTCTTGCCTTCGTTCTCCGTCGCGTCGGACGGGGCGTCTTCGCCGAGCGCGTCGGCGTCGGCGCCCTTGATGCGGAACATCCCGGTGTCGCAGACCACGGTGAAGTTGCCGCCGAGGCGGTGGGTGATGGTGACCTTGGTGCCCGCGGGGAGCACGGCCGGCTCGCCGGCGGGGATGACCGTGGCCTGCACGTCGCGTGCAAGCACGCGGTCGTGGGGGCTGGGCGTGTGGCGCTGGCCGGTGGTGTCGTCGCTCATGTTCAGGCTTGGTGGAATTTGAGACGGAGCATCTCGCGCACCGCGGCGGCGGCCTCTTCGTGGCCGACCTTGGCGAGGACTTCCTCGAGGAAGCCTTGGGCGAGCAGCTCCTGGGCGACCGCCAGCGGGATGCCACGGGCGCGCAGGTAGAAGAGCTCGGTGGGGTCGATCTGGCCGGTCGTCGCGCCGTGCGAGCACTTCACGTCGTTGGCTTCGATCTCCAGTCCGGGGAGCGAGTCCGCTTCGGCGTCCGGCGAGAGCAGGAGGTTACGGTTGGTCTGGAAGGCGTCGGTGCGCTGGGCGTCCGGGGCGACCTTGATGAGGCCCGAGAAGATCGTGCGCGCCTTGCCGAGCAGGGCGTTCTTGAAGAGCAGGTCGGACTTCGCATGGCCCGCGGCGTGGATCTGCAGCGTGCGCTGGTCGAACTCCTGTTCGCCCGAGGCGACCGAGATGCCGTAGAGGCGCACGTCGGCGCCTTCGCCGTCCAGGCGCACGGAGTTCTCGAGGCGCGCGCGGCGGGAGCCGACGGCGGCGTTGACCGAGCTGATGAGCGCGTCGCGTCCGCCGCAGGTGTTGTCGACCTGGAAGGACTGCGTGGCGGAGCCCCAGGCCTGCACGGCGAGGCGGCGGACCTGCGAACCGGTGCCGGCGTGGATGTCGGCGGCCGAGATCGCGAGGGCGCGCTGGTCGGCCCGGGCGGAGAGGTGGAAGTCATGGACGTCGGCCACGGCGCGTTCGCCGGCGACGATGAGCGCGTGCGGGAAGACCGCGACGCCGTCGCTGAGCGTCCAGGTGACGGAGACGAAGGGCTGCTTCACCTCGACGCCCTTGGGGATGTGGAGGACGTAGCCGGCGCGGAGCCAGGCGCGGTGCAGGGCGGCGAACTTGTCGCCGCCGAGGAGCACGGGATGCTTCAGGAGATGTTCCTGGAGCAGGGCAGGACGGGAGCGGACGGCGTCCTCGAGGGATTCGAAGACCACGCCTTGGGCCACGAGCTCGGCGGAGAGCGTCGGCTTGAGCACGCAATGGCCGTCGACGTGGACGATGAGGCCCGCGGCGTCGGAGATCAGGCGCGAGCGCGCGATGAGGTCGGCGGCCTGCGCGGGCGTCGGGGCCTTGGCGGGAGCGTAGCCGTCGAGCGACAGCGTGCGGGCGTCGGAGAAGCGCCACTTCTCGTTGTCGCGCGTGGGCATCGGCAGCGACTGGAACGCATGCCAGCCCTGCTGGCGGAGGACTGCGAACCAATCCTGCGCGCGGAAGGCGGCGGTCTCGGCGGACTGCAGGGCGACGTCGAGGACGCCGGCGGGGGCGGGGGCGGAGGCGACGGCGCTCATCCGACGGACCCTTCCATCTGCAGTTCGATGAGGCGCTTCAGCTCGACGGAGTATTCCATCGGGAATTCCTTCACCAGGTCGTTGACGAAGCCGTTCACCGCGAGGGACATCGCCTCGCCTTCGGAGAGGCCGCGCTGCATCATGTAGAAGATCTGCTCGGCCGAGACCTTCGAGACGCTCGCTTCGTGCTGGACCGAGTTCTTGCGGCCGCGGACGGAGATCGCCGGGTAAGTGTCGGTGCGGCTGTGCTCGTTGATGAGCAAGGCGTCGCACTCGGTGTTGTTGCGGCAGTTCGAGAGGGTCTTCGGGATGTGGACCAGGCCGCGGTAGGTCGAGCGGCCTTCGCCGACGGAGATGGACTTCGCGATGATGTTCGAGGTCGTGTCATCGGCCGCGTGGATCATCTTCGCGCCGGTGTCCTGGTGCTGGCCGTCATTGGCCAAGGCGATCGAGAGGACCTCGCCGCGGGCGCGCTTGCCGCGCAGGACCACGCCGGGGTACTTCATCGTCAGGCGGGAGCCGATGTTGCAGTCGATCCAGCGGACTTCGGCGTCCTCTTCGGCCACGCCGCGCTTCGTCACGAGGTTGAATACGTTGGCGGACCAGTTCTGGACGGTGATATACTGGATCTTCGCGCCCTTGAGCGCGACGAGCTCGACGACCGCGGAGTGCAGGGTGGCCGTCTCGAACTTGGGGGCGGTGCAGCCTTCCATGTAGGTGACTTCCGAGCCTTCGTCGGCGATGATGAGCGTACGCTCGAACTGGCCGAAGTTCTCGGCGTTGATGCGGAAGTAGGCCTGCAGGGGCTGGGCCACCTTCACGCCCTTGGGGATGTAGATGAACGAGCCGCCGGAGAAGACCGCGGAGTTGAGCGCGGCGAACTTGTTGTCGCCGATCGGGATGACCTTGCCGAACCACTTGCGGAAGATCTCCGGGTGGTCGCGCAGGCCTTCGGTCGGGCCGCAGAAGATGACGCCCTGTTTCTCGAGCTCTTCCTTCATGCGGGAGTAGACCGCTTCGGAGTCGAACTGGGCTTCGACGCCGGCGAGGAACTTACGTTCCGACTCCGGGATGCCGAGGCGTTCGAAGGTCTGCTTCACGTCGTCGGGGACTTCCTCCCACGTGCGGACGGGCTTCTGGCCCTTGGAGAGGTAGTAGCGGATGTCCTCGAACTTGATGTTCTCGAGGTCGGCCGTGGCCCAGTGCGTGGGCATCGGCATCTCCTGGAAGATCTTGAGGGACTTCTGGCGGAACTCGCGGATCCATTCCTCCTCGCCCTTGACCTTGGCGATATAGTCGATGGTCGAGGGAGTGAGGCCGATGCCCGCGTCGAACGCGTAGTTCTCCTCGTATTTGAAGTCGCCCTTGGAGCGATCGACTTCGATCGCTTCGCGCTGGGCCAGGTTTTCGTCGATGTCGGCCATGGTCTTAGGCTTTGGCGAGGTCCTGCTTCACCCAATCGTAGCCCTTCTCCTCGAGTTCGAGGGCGAGCTCCTTGCCGCCGCTGTGGACGATACGGCCGTCCCACATGATGTGCACGCGGTCCGGGACGATGTATTCGAGCAAGCGCTGGTAGTGGGTGATGACGAGGAAGCCGGTGTCCGGGCCGCGCATGGCGTTGACGCCTTCGGAGACGATGCGGAGCGCGTCGATGTCGAGGCCGGAGTCGGTCTCGTCGAGCACGGCGTACTTGGGCTTGAGCATCATCAGCTGGAGGATCTCGCAGCGCTTCTTCTCGCCGCCGGAGAAGCCTTCGTTGACGAACCGGGACGTGAACTTCCGGTCCATCTTGAGGGCGTCCATCTTGGCGTAGAGCTCGGCGTAGTAGGCCTTGGCGTCGAAGGGCGCGCCCTTGGCCTGGCGGGCGACGAGCGCGGCGCGGATGAAGTTGGCGATGGTCACGCCGGGGATCTCGCTCGGGTACTGGAAGGCGAGGAAGAGGCCGGCGCGGGCGACGACGTCGGGCTCGAGGCCGAGGATCTGTTCGCCGTCGAGGAAGGCTTCGCCGGACTGCACGGAGTAGTCGGGATGGCCGGCGAGGACCTTGGAAAGCGTGCTCTTGCCGGTGCCATTAGGCCCCATGATGGCGTGCACTTCGCCCTTCGGGACCGTGAGGGAGAAATCCTTCAGGATCGGGCGGTCGCCGATGGAGGCGTTGAGGTTCTTGATGACGAGCGAATCGGACATGGTGGAGGGAAGGTCTTAGTTGGAGGTCTGTTCGCCGGACTGGGCGCGGCCGTGGAAGCTGATCTCGATGACTTCGGAGTCGAAGCCGGGCGGGAGGATCGAGCGGAGGCTCTTCAGGACTTCGGGCGGGAGTTCGATGTCGTGGACGCGACCGGTGGCCTTGTCGCGGAAGTGCGCGTGCGGGGCCAGGTTGGGGCAGTATCGGGTGGATTCGCGCTCGTGGTTGACCTGGCGGACGAGTCCGCAGCCGACGAAGGTTTCGAGGCAGTTGTAGACGGTGGCCAGGGACAGGCCGGGCATGACTTCGCGGGCGCGCTGGAAGACCTCGTCGACCGTCGGGTGGTCGCGCTGGGCGAGGAGGACGGTGAAGACGGCTTCGCGCTGGGGGGTGACCTTCTGGCCGCTCTTACCTAGGGCTTCTTGCAGCTGCTCCCGGTCGTGTTCAGTGAGATTTTGAATCATTCTAACCGCCTAATCAGTTAGAATGAGTCTAATCCGCAAGAAGAAAGAGGCGTTAATGGAGGGCCTGAGGGCGGAGGGCAAGAGGACTAGAGGGTGATTAGATGTTAACTATTCATTAACAATGAGTTAAGTTACAAACTACGCTTTAGGGCATGTTTGCATCCTCTGGTCCTCCGGTCATCTGGCCCTCCTACCCTCGATACCGCCTTTAGTTCAACCCCTGCGTCTCTTCGCCCCCAGCCTGTTCATCCAGCTTCCGCTGGGCGTCGAGGCGGGCGAGTTCGTCGGCCACGGCCTTGATACGCTGATCCTGGGAGAGACATTCCAGCAAGGCGCGGCGGGTGTCGGGGTCGGCCACGAGGTGTCCGGCGGCGGCATCGGCCAGGGCGCCCGGCTGATTGGCCAGGTTGCGGAGACGCTGCATCAAGGGGGCGGCTTCCTCGCCGAGCTCGCCGACGATGTTCTCGGCGAAGGCTAGGACGCGGGCGATGTCGCGCGTGCAGCCGGCAAGGTCAGTCGAGGCTTCGTCGACGACCGGCGTGATCTCGAGCTGCGGGTAGGGCGTCTTGCGCTTCACCTTGATCACACGCGCGCGGCGCAGGCCTTCGAGGACGATGTGCGAGGTGCCGTCCTCGAGTTCGACGTGGCCGACGATGCGGCCCACGCACGTGAACGGGCAGGGCGGTTCATCGTTGTCCGGCGAGAGGCTCTCTTCGTCCAGCTGCGAGATCGCGAACATGCGGCTGCCGGCGAGGGTCTCCTTGAGCATCTTGCGGTAGCGCGGTTCGAAGATGCGCAGCGGCAGCAGCTGCTGCGGCAGGAACACGCAGTTGCCCAAGGTCATGACGG
>JAURFU010000044.1 GCA_030834165.1 Verrucomicrobiota bacterium | reverse complement strand
CGTGGAGGCCCACGGCGGCACGATCGCCGTCGCCAGCGAGCTCGGTCGGGGTACGACGTTCACCGTCACCCTTCCGGCGGCCTGACGGGCGTCAGACCGTCGCGAGGATGCGGGCCTTGATCTCCGCCACGGGCATCGCGTTGAGCAGCACCGGCGAGAGCCGGTTCTCGTTCACCTTCGGCAGGGCCGTGAGGTGTTCGCTCAGCACGAGGCTGCGGTTGGCGGCGACCTCGTCGACGCGGTCCACCGGCGTGAAGCGCGGGGTCGACTTGAGGACTTCCGGGTTCGTGCGGATGAGTTCGCCGATGGCCAGCACGACCTCGGCGAAACGATCCAGCTCGGTCTTCGTGTAGGACTCGGTCGGCTCGATCATCAGGCCGAAGACCTCGGGGAAGGCGACGGTCGGCGCGTGGAAGCCGAAGTCGTGGAACAGCTTGCCGACGCGGGCGATGATGCCCGCGCGCGGGATACCGGCGGCCTCGATGCGTTTGAAGTCCTCTTCGGTGAGCGTGAGGATGAACTCGTGCATGCGCGGCACGCCGTCGGCCGCCGCGGGCAGCGACGGGAAGGACTTGCCGAGCTGAGAGAACAGGTAGCGGCTGGAGAGGACGGACATCGCGGCCATGCGGCGGACGCCTTCCTTGCCGAGGCGCTGCAGGTAGGTATAGACACGCACCTTGTGGGCGAAGTTGCCCCAGTGGCGGTGGAAGGAGCCGATGCTGTGCTTCGGCTTCACGGCCACGTAGGTGTCGCCGCGCTTCTCGATCTGGAAGCCCGGGAGGAAGTCCACGAGGCGCTCGGAGACGGCCACGATGCCGTCGCCGGGGCCGCCACCGCCGTGCGGGACGGTCCAGGTCTTATGCAGGTTGTTGTGGACCGCGTCGACGCCGAGGGCGCCGAGGTTCACCCAGCCAGCGATGGCGTTCATGTTGGCGCCGTCCATGTAGACGAGTCCGCCGACGCGGTGGATCTCATCGGCCATCTTCTTGAAGTCGGTCTCGAAGACGCCCGAGGTGTTCGGATTGGTCACCATCATGCCCGCGATGCGCGGACCGAACTCGGCGATCTTCGCGGCGAAGTCGGCCTGGTCGACGCGACCGTCGGGGGCGGACTTTAGGAGCACGATGCCCGAAGGCGAGCCGTCGGGGTTGCGCTTGGTGGCGTAGCCGGCGGTGGTGGCGGTGGCGAAGTTCGTGCCGTGGGCCGTCGACGGGATGAGGATGATGTCACGGTGCTGGCCGTTATGGCGGTGGTAGGCCTGGAAGAGCTTGAGGCCGACGAGTTCACCCTGGGCGCCGGCGACGGGCTGGGTGGTCAGGCCGGCGAGGCCGGTGATCTTGCGCAGCCATTCCTGGATCTGCCAGAGGAGTTCGAGCGAGCCCTGCGCATCCTCGGCCGGAGCCTGCGGGTGGAGGCCGGTGAAGCCCGGCAGCCCTGCGGCCCAGTCGTTGATGTGCGGGTTATACTTCATCGTGCACGAACCGAGCGGGAAGCAGCCCGTGTCCGGCGAGACGTTGAGTTCGCCGAGCTTCGAGTAGTAAGCCTTCAGCTCGGAGAGCGGGAAGGAAGGCAGGCCGACGGGGCCTTGGCGGAGCAGGGCGGCGGGCACTTCGGCGAGGGTCTTCGCGCCGGCGGACTGGCCGTAGAGGCCTTCGAAGAACGCGACGAGCTTGTCGGTGTCGGCGGCGGTCTGCAGGTCGCTGAAGGAGACCTTGAGCAGCGAGCAGTGGCAGGGCGTGCGGCCGGTGATGTCGACGCCCACGTGCAGGCCGGCGGCGCGGCCCTTGGCGATGACGTCGGCGGCGGGCTCGGGGAGCATCAGGCTGAACTCGTTCCAGAAAGCCTGGTCGGCGTAGCAGACCTTGAGGCCGGGGATGTTGTGCAGCTTGGCGGCGGCGCGACGGGCCTGGTCGCGGCCGGCGACGCAGGAGGCAGCCATGCCTTGTTCGCCGCGCGCGAGGATGGCGGCGCCGGCGATCGTGGCGATGAACGCCTGGTTGGAGCAGATGTTGGACGTAGCCTTGTCCTTGCGGATGTGCTGCTCGCGGGTGGACATCACCATCACGATGCAATCACGGCCGGCGTTGTCCTTGGCCTTGCCGACGAAGCGTCCCGGGGTCTCGCGGACTTCGTTCTTCTTGTCGGCGTGGTGGCGGACGGCGAAGATGCCGAGGCCGGGGCCGCCGAAGTTGGCGCCGATGGCGAGGTGCTGGCCTTCGCCGACGAGGATGTCGGCGCCCTTCTGGCCATACTGCGCGGGAGCCTTGAGGCCGCCGGTGGCGAGGAGCATCGGATCGACGACGGCGATGGACTTCGCGCCGGCGGCGGCGCACGCGTCGGTCAGGGCGTCGACCTCTTCGAGGAGGCCGAGGGCGTTGACCTGCGGGAAGATGACGGCGGCGAGCTGCTTGCCGAGGCGGGCGGCCGCGGCGGCGATGCCGGCGGCGGACAGGCGACCGGTGGTGTCCTCGGGGGCGAGGAATTCCAGCTTCACCGAGGTGCCGGCGACGTGCGTGCGCAGGACTTCGAGGTCAGCGGGAAGCAGGTTGCCGGCGACGAGCACCGTGTTGGCTTCGGCGTCGCCCATGCGGACGGCGCAGACGGCGGCTTCGAAGAGCGCGCTGGCGCGGTCGTAGAGCGAGGAGTTCACGGCTTCGAAGCCGGTCAGCTGGGCGAGCGTGGACTGGTAGATCCAGTGCGTGATCAGCGTGCCCTGCGAACGCTCGGGCTGATACGGCGTGTAGGAGGTCGTCAGGTTGCGGATCGAGCAGACGTGGCCGACGATCTCATGCGTGCGGTAGACCTGCAGGCCGTCGCCGAGGAAGGCGGTCTTGACGGAGTTCTTCTGCGAGAGGGATTCCATGCGGTCGGCGAGCGCCTGATAGGCGAGCTCGTCGGGCAGGTCCTGCGGTCCGGCGAACTGCACCGCGCGGTCGATGTGCGCGAACATGTCCGGGAAATCCTTCGCCCCGACGGCGGCGAACATCTCCCGGATGTCGGCCTCGGTCGCCGGGATGTAATGGCGGGCGAGTTCGCGGGAGATCTTGGAAGGATCGTAGGGCAGTTGGGCCATGGAAGTATCGAAGGTTTTTGAAGGAGGAAACGGGTGTCGCAACCGCCCACCAAGGGAGGGTGGGGGTATTAGAGAATGACGATTTCGACATAAGGTTTGGCAACCTCTCTGAGGGTTTGTGAATAAGTCTTCAGGCCGTGGTGCGTTGCCATCGGCGCAGGGGTGTCCATCGTCTGCCTATGACCAAGCAGGAACGAGCCGACTACGTGGGCAAGGAGCTTGCGAAGCTCTACCCCGAGACGCCCGTGCCCCTGGACCATACCGACGCCTTCACGCTCCTGATCGCGGTGGTGCTTTCGGCCCAGTGCACCGATAAGAAGGTCAACGAGGTCACCCCGGCGCTCTTCGCCGAGGCGGGGACGCCCGCCAAGATGGCGGCGATGACCGAAGCCCGCGTGCTGACGCTCATCCGCCAGCTCGGGCTGGCTCCGCAGAAATCCAAGGCCCTCGTCGGCCTCGCCAAGATGCTCATGACGAAGCACGGCGGCGTCGTGCCGCGTACCTTCGAGGAACTCGAGGAGCTTCCCGGCGTCGGCCACAAGACGGCCTCGGTCGTGATGGCCCAGGCCTTCGGTGTGCCGGCCTTCCCGGTGGACACGCACATCCACCGCCTGGCGAAGCGCTGGAAGCTCAGTCCGGGCAAGTCCGTCGAACAGGTCGAGAAGGATCTGAAGCGACTCTTCCCGGAGGACAGCTGGAACCAGCTTCACCTCCGCATCATCTTCTACGGCCGCGAACACTGCACCGCGCGCGGCTGCGACGGGAAGACGTGCGGGATATGCGCCGCGCTACGCGCAGGGTAGATGGCTGAGTCGATGACAGAGGATAGATGACGGATTGCAGAGGGCTTGCACGATGATGCGACGAATGACTCAAGGCCGAGAGAGTCATTTGCCTGCACTATCTGTCTTTATCGATTCAGTCCTCTGTCATCTGCCATCGACTCAGCACTCTCTTCTCAAGCCCTGATCAGGGCTTCATGCTTCCCTCGGAACTCGTCGCTCCAGGCCGAGGGCTGATGCGTGACGCCGTCCATGCGGCAGACGGTACGGGAGGCCTTGGCGTGCAGGACGGAAAGATCGGCGCTGCGGAACTCGAAGTCGACGGTCAGGCCGGCGGCGCGGACCTTGCGGACGCTCAGGATGAGCTTCACTTCGCATTCCGGACGGATAGGCGCGTGGTAGTGCAGGTCGATGTCGCGGACGACGACATACACGTCGGGGGCCACGGCCGGGTCGAGAGTGTCCTTGCCCATCATCGCCACGAACATCGTCTTCTGGGCGCGCTCCATCATGAGCACGTAGTGGGAGTGGTGCAGGATCCCGAGCCCGTCGGTCTGGTCGAACCAGGTCTTCATCGTGACGATGAAGGTCTTGTCGGGCTGGAGTCCGTCGGCGGGCATGGGGAAGAGGGATGGGGCTAATGCGGGCCGGGGCAAGCGAACCTGTCACTTCGTCCGCAAGGTCGCGGCGAGCCGGTCGAGCTCGGCCCAGGTGTCGACGGCGGGCTTGAGGCCGAGGTCGCGGCGGGCGGCGGAGACGTCGAACCAATGGTCCTTGGCGAGCTCGACGGCGACGAAACGGGTCATGGGCGGTTCGCCCTTGAGGCGGAAGAGCGTCCAGATGCCTTCGAGCAACGCGCCGAGCCAGTAAGCCGCGCGTTGGCTGATGCGCCGCGTGACGGGCTTTTCGCCGGCGCCGACGAGCAGGCGGTTGATGAAGGGCCAGAGCTTCACGGGCTCGCCTTGCGAGAGGAAGTAGGCCTTGCCGTTGGCGCGGCCCGCGAGGAGCGCGTCGAGGGCGCCGAGATGCGCGTCCGCGGCGGTGTCGACGTGCGTGACGTCGACCTGGTTCTCGCCGTCGCCGACGATGCGCAGCTTGCCGGCGTGGGCGCGGGCGAGGACGCGCGGGAAGAGGTGGTTGTCGCCGGGACCCCAGATCAGGTGCGGGCGGAGCGCGCAGACCTTGAGCCGATCCGAGGCGGCCTTGAGCGCGACTTCCTCGGCGATGGCCTTGGTCTCGGCGTAGGCGCAGAGCCAGTTGTCGCCGTAGGGCAGGGATTCGTCGGCGCCGCGGAACGCTTCTCCGTTGAAGACCACGCTCGGGGTGCTGGTGTGCACGAGCACGCGGATGCCATGGGTCTTGCAGGCGTCGACGACGTGCGAGGTGCCGTCGATGTTGATGCGTAGGTATTCTTCCCACGGGCCCCAGACGCCGGCCTTGGCCGCGACGTGGAAGACGTAGTCGCAGCCCTTGACGGCCGCGTCGACGGTGTCACGGTCGCCGATGTCGCCGCGGAGGAACGTGACTTGGGTCGCGAGTTCGCCGGTCATCGGCGTGCGGCCGAGCACGCGCACCTGGTAGCCGCGGGCGAGACAGCGACGGACCACGGCCTGGCCGAGGAAGCCGGCGCCGCCGGTGACGAGGACGAGGGGCGGTTGGTTCATCGGGCGAGACGGTCGGTCCATTCTTTGGCGAGCCGGAGGCGGTGGATCTTGGCGTTGTGCCGGACGTCCACCGGCAGGGCGCGTTGGAAGACGACGTGCTTCACGCGGGCGGCCTGCGGGTTGACCTTGGCGAGCTCGCGCAGTTCGGCGACGAAGCGATCGCGGGCGGCGTCGGTCTCCGGGAACGCGCCGGCGCGCGGTTCGACGACGAGGGCGGGCGTCTGTTGCGGCGCCTTGCCGAGGCCGATGAGCGCGCAACGGAAGACCTGCGGATGTTGGCGGAAGACGGGCTCGAGGGATTCCGTCGGCAGGTCGCCTTCGGCGGTGCGGACCTTTTCCGCCCGTCGTCCGAAGAAGAACAGCCGACCCTCGGCGTCGAGCGTGCCGAGGTCACCCATGCGATGCCAGATGCGGTCCCCGTCGGCGATCTTCGCGGCGCGGGTGGCCTCGGGCAGCCCGTCGTATGCGCGGGTCACGCTCGGGCCGGTGGCGATGATCTCGCCGATCTCGCCGGGAGCGCAGGCACGGGCTTCGGCCAGGGACGCGATCGGGCCGTCGGTCTCGCGGAGCACGCGGATCTCGACACCGCTGACCGGCCGGCCGACGCACGTGCCTTGGCCGCGGAGGGCGAGCTGACGGGCTTCGCCCAGCAGTTCATCGGCGGTGATGGTCGTGACCGGCAGGCATTCCGTCGCGCCGTAAGGAGTGTGCGTCTCGCAGTGCGGCGCGATGACGCGGAGTTTCGCGAGGAGTTCGCCGGAGACCGGGGCGCCGGCGATGAGCAAGCGGCGCAGGTCAGGCAGCTTCAGGCCGCGGGCTTCGCAATGGTCGACGATCTTGCCCCAGATGGCAGGCGAGCCGAACGAGCGCGTCACCTTCTCCGCGATGAGCGCGGACACGATCGGGGCGGGGTCGGCCGCGAGCGGCTTGGAAGGATCGAGGAGCGGCGTGACCGTGGTCGCGCCGAGGGCGGGATTGAAGAGCGCGAAGAGCGGCAGCATCGCCATGTCGGTCTCGCCAGGGCGGATGTCGTAGGTCGCGCGGACCAATTCGATCTGCGCGTCGAACATCCCGTGCGTGTAGCATACGCCTTTGGGCGCGCCCGTGGAGCCCGACGTGAAGAGGATCGCGGCGAGCGTCTCGGGGACGACGGCGGCGAGCGGACGGGGCGTCGCGCTCGCCGGGACGAGGGCCTTCTTCCAGGCGGAGCCGCCGACGGTCACGCGTCGGCTCAGCGTGCGGAAGGCTTTGAAAGGCAGGTAGCTCAGCCAGGCGGCCGCGTTCACGCCGACGAGCGCGGTCGGCCGGGAGCGGCGGACACAGTCGAGGAAGGCGGACCACCCCATGCCGGGATCGATGGCCACCGGGACGGCGCCCAGTTTGAGCAACGCGAACATCCCGACGATGAGGTCGTGACCGGGGCGGACCGCCAGCAGCACCCTTGAGCCTTCGTCGATTCCTTGGCCGTGGAAGAGTTCGGCCGCCGCATCGCTTTCCTGGTCGAGCTGGCGGAACGTGCGGACCTCGTGGCGGACTTGCCCCGTCGCGCTGACGCCCGTCGGCGACTTGGTCGCCAGTCCAGCCGGTTGCTCGGTGGCCGCGATCCGTAGATGGCGGGCGACATTGCTTCCGGGGACGTTCATGGCCTGCAAACGAAGAAGCCCCGAAACCGGGGCTTCTGCAAGGGCTAGTTGCCGGCTTAGTAGTCGGTCAGGGTCACCGCGCCCCAGAAGAGCGTGATGCGGTCGCCGGAGGTGATGCGACGTCCGTAGAACTCGCTCATGTTGACGCTGACGGTGGCCTTGTCGGACTGGCCGTAGGAGCCGGACTCGACCTTCACCAGGCCGAGGAAGTTGTGGGAGGGCTCCATGGACACGTTCTTGCCGTGGTAAGGGGTGTCGTAGGTGGTGCAACCGACCAAGGCGGCGGAAGCGATCAAGGTAGCAAGGGCGAGCTGCTTCATAGTGGGGTGAGTGGGGATGATTGGAGGGGGGGCGGTCGCTGACAAGTCAGAACCGCTCACGCCGCCGCCCAGTTCCGCCAGAGGGTCACCAACTCGGGTCCACGGAAGAACCAGACCGCCCCGGCGACGGCCATGCTGGGCACGAAAGGCACGACTCCGGCGTATTCTTCCCCCTTGATCTTGGCTTGGATCAGCCCGGGCAGGGCGGTGATGACCCCGACGACCGACCCCCCGAAAAGGCAGAAAACGGCCCCTTGCCAGCCGCAGTAGGCCCCGACGCCAGCGCAAAGGATGATATCCGCCTCGCCCATGGCCTCGCGACCGGCGAGCACGGTGCCGATCGTCCGGATCCACCAGACCAGGGCGGTGCCGGCGGCGACTCCCAGGAGGGCGTCCATCAGGGCGCGGAAACGATTCACGGCCTCGATGGCGTGGGCGGTCTCGCCGTGGATCGAGGGGACGAGCATCGCGGCGACGAGGCCGGTCCCGACCAGGGCGAAGTTCGGCGCGTCGGGGACCATCATGTCGTCGAGGTCGCAGCCGGCGAGGACGACGAGCAGCGGAAGGAAGACGCAGGCCACGGCGGCCTTGGCCGGCGGCAGGTAGGACCAGGCGGCGACGAAGATCAGGGCGGTGATCAGCTCGACGAGCGGGTAGCGGACCGAGATGGGGGCCCCGCAGCACTTCGCGCGTCCGCGGAGGGTGAGCCAGCCGAAGAGCGGGATGTTATACCAGAAAGGGATCGGCTGACCGCAGGCGCAGCGGGAGCCGGGCGTCACGATCGACTCGCCCTTGGGCAGGCGATGGATGCAGACGTTGAGGAAGCTGCCGACGCACGCGCCGAAGGCGCCGGCGGTCAAGGCGGCGAACCCAGGGTGCAATTGGGCGAAGTTCCGGAGGTCGGCGAGCGTCATGATCAGAGGGCGGATTCGCCGAGCGCGGCGCGCATCGGTTCGTCGGGCGGGAGCATGCCGTTCCAAAGACGGAAGGCGAGCGCTCCCTGCCAGCGGAGCATCGGGCGGCCGTCGCAGGCGGCGAGCCCGCGTTCCTTCGCGTCCTTGAGCAGCCGGGAGAGTTCGGCGCCGTAGGTGGTGTCGAAGACGAACTGGCCGGCGGCGAGCAGCTCGGCGGGGAAGGGCGACGGGTCCGTCGGCTTCAGGCCCAGCGTGGTGCAGTTCACGATCACGGCGTCGGGCGAGGCCTTGATGTCGGCCAGTCCGGAGGCGCGCACGCGCGCGTCGGCGAAGGCGCCCGCGAGGTCGGCCGCCTTGGCGACGTCGCGGTTATGGAGGCTGAGCGAAGCGCAGCCGTCGTCGAGGCAGGCGGCGGCGACGGCGCGGGCGGCTCCGCCGGAGCCGAGGAGGATCACCGGCCGTCCCTGCGTGGCGCGGCCGGAGCGTTCGCGCAGGGCCTCGAGGAAGCCTTGGCCGTCGGTGGTGTGGCCGGCCCAGCCCGTCGGCGTGCGTACGAGCGTGTTGACCGACGCCGCGCGCCTGGCCTCCGACGAGAGCGCCTCGACGAGCGTGAGCGCCCGGATCTTGTGCGGTACCGTGAGGTTGACGCCGGCGAAGCCCTTGGCGTGCAGGAGCGCGAGGGCTTCCGGCAGTTCTTCGGCGGTGACGTGCAGGCGATGGTAGCGCACGCCGGCGAGGCGCGGGTGCGCGGGCAGCAGGGTCGCGAGCGCGGCGTTGTGCATCGCGGGGCTGAGCGAGTGGGCGATCGGGTCGCCGAGCACGCCGAGCTGTCCGGGCGCGAAGTCGGTCGTCCGCAACGACGCCAAGGTCAGGGTGTCAGGCGCGCTCATCGGTCTGTTCCAAGGCGTGGACGAAGGTGAGGAAGAGGCGGCTGCTGCGGTCGTCGCCCTGGGCTTCGAACTGGGAGACGAGGTTGCGGCAGCAACGCGCCAGCGTCTGATGCGTGGTCACCGGAAGCAGGAACGCCTCGTCGGCCGGCAGCTGGTTGTCGAGCAGCAGGAGCTGCACTTCCGCGCGCGTGCGCACGGCGCCGCCTTCGTAGCAGTCGAGGTAGAGCGGCTCGCGGCCGCGGAAGACGCCGACCATGAAGCGGCCGGGCAGGCCGACCGGTTCGACGGGCAGGCCGAGTCGGCGGGCGACGAGCAGGAAGATCAGGCAGAGCGAGATCGGGATGCCGCGGCGGGTGCGGATCACCTGGGAGAGCAGGGAGGAGGCCGGGATGGCGAAGCTCTCCTGCGCGCCGCGGTAGCCTTCTTCGCCGAAGATCACGCGGCAGAGCAGGCGGCATTTGCCGCGGACGTCGAGCGGCTCGGCGATGAGCTCGCGGGTACGTTCGGCCAGGCGGTCGAGTTCGGCCGAGTAGGCGTCGTCGGCCAGCGCAGGGTCGGTGGCGCGTTCGAGCAGCAGGCAGGCTTCCTCGAGGTCGCAGTGGGCGTCGCGGATGTGCGCGAGGAAGGCGTGGGCGGCGGCCTCGGGGGTGCGGAGGTCGGCCAGCAGCGTGCGGGCGTGGGCGGCGAGGGCTTCGTCCTTGGTCAGCGACTCCAGCCAGAGCACTCCGGGCAGCCCGGCGGCCTTGAGCTTGGCGAGCACGGCTTGGCGGACGACCGGCGAAGGGTCGTCGAGGAGGCGCCCCAAGGTCGCCAGCTCCGCGTCGTGCGTCATGGCGTTTTTCTACCTTCATGTCCGCGGCCTGGGCAACAAGGGAGTCCGTCGACGGCGGTCTTTTATCGGTTGACGGCTCGGTCCGCCGCGCCCGCGACAACTCGTCGCCCCGGGGGACGCATTGTCGCTCGGCTGTCACAACGCCTCTACGCCGCAGGCGGTTTTCGGCCCTCTAATCGCTCCGCCGGTTTGGAACGGTCGGTGCATCAAGGGGGGCATGTCCACTCCTTACGGCAATCTGACCGAAAAGACCTCCGAAGCCCTCCAGCAGGCGCAGAGCGAGGCGATGCAGCGTCGCAACCCGGCGCTCGAGCCCGCCCACCTCCTCCACGGCCTGCTCACGCAGGAAGGCGGCGTGACCTCTTCGCTTTTCCGCCGCGCGGGCAAGGACGAGACCGCCCTCGCCACCGCCGTCGCCGGCCAGCTCGCCCGCCTGCCCAAGCTCGCGCAGGCCTCGGGCCAGCCCGGGCTTTCGTCCGAGACGCACGCGCTCCTGCTCAAGGCCAAGGACGAGGCCGAGACCATGAAGGACGATTTCGTGTCGGCCGAGCATGTCCTGCTCGCCCTCGCCGAGACGCCTTCGCTCCGTCCCTCGTTCGCCGCCGTCGGCTTCGACCGCAAGGGCATCCTCGCCGCGCTCCAGTCCGTGCGCGGATCGCAGCGCGTGACCTCCGCCAACCCTGAGGCCACGTATGAGGCCCTTGCCAAGTACGGCCAGGACCTCACGGCCCGCGCCCGCACCGGCAAGATGGATCCCGTCATCGGCCGCGACGAGGAGATCCGCCGCGTCATCCGCATCCTCTCCCGCCGCACCAAGAACAACCCCGTGCTCATCGGCGAACCCGGCGTCGGCAAGACCGCCGTCGTCGAAGGCCTCGCCCAGCGCATCGTCAACGGCGACGTGCCGGAGAGCCTGCGCGACAAGACCGTCTTCTCCCTCGACATGGGCTCCCTCGTCGCCGGCGCGAAGTACCGCGGCGAGTTCGAGGAACGCCTCAAGGCCGTGCTCAACGAAGTGAAGTCCGCCGAAGGCGGCATCCTGCTCTTCATCGACGAGATGCACACCCTCGTCGGCGCCGGCAAGGCCGACGGCGCGATGGACGCCGCCAACCTCCTCAAGCCCATGCTGGCGCGCGGCGAGCTGCACTGCATCGGCGCCACCACGCTCAAGGAATTCCGCGAGCACGTGGAGAAGGATCCCGCGCTCGAGCGCCGCTTCCAGCAGGTCCTGGTCGATCCGCCCAGCGTGCCCGACACGGTCTCCATCCTCCGCGGCCTCAAGGAACGCTTCGAGGTCCACCACGGCGTGCGCATCGAGGACGCCGCGCTCGTCGAAGCGGCCACGCTTTCCGACCGTTACATCACCGCGCGCTTCCTGCCCGACAAGGCCATCGACCTCATCGACGAGGCCTGCGCGCAGATCCGCACCGAGATCGACAGCGTGCCTTCCGAGCTCGACGCGCTCAACCGCCGCGTGCTCCAGCTCGAGGTCGAGGAATCCGCGCTGAAGAACGAGAAGGACGAAGCCTCCAAGGCCCGGCTCGCCGTGCTCCGCAAGGAACTCGGCGCCGCCCGCGAGGAGCAGACCGCCTTCCGCGCCCGCTGGGTCGCGGACAAGGAGGCCGTGACCAAGGTCCGTTCCGTCCGCTCGCAGCTCGAGGACGCGAAGGCCGCGATGACCAAGGCCGAACGCGCCGGCAAGCTGGAGGAGGTCGCCAAGCTCCGTTATGGCACCATCCCCGAACTCGAGAAGGAGGTCGCCAAGCTCGAGGGCACGGCGAAGTCCGCCACCGGTCTCTTCCGCGAGACCGTCACGCCCGAAGAGGTCGCCGAAGTCGTCGCCCGCTGGACCGGCGTGCCCGTGAGCAAGCTGCTCGAAGGCGAGCGCCAGAAGATCCTCCGCCTGCCCGACAACCTCAAGGCCCGCGTCGTGGGCCAGGACGAGGCCGTGCGCGTCGTCGCCGAAGCCGTCCAGCGCTCGCGCGCCGGCGTCCAGGATCCGCGCCGCCCCGTCGGCTCCTTCCTCTTCCTCGGCCCCACCGGCGTCGGCAAGACCGAGCTGGCCAAGGCGCTCGCGACCGAACTCTTCGACGGCGAGAAGTCCATGATCCGCATCGACATGTCGGAATACATGGAAAAGCACGCCGTGTCGCGTCTCGTCGGCGCGCCTCCCGGCTACGTCGGCCATGAGGAAGGCGGCCAGCTCACCGAAGCGCTCCGTCGTCACCCTTACGCCGTCGTCCTCCTGGACGAGGTCGAGAAGGCGCACCCGGAAGTCTTCAACATCCTGCTCCAGGTCCTCGACGACGGGCGCCTCACGGATTCGCAGGGCCGCACCGTCGACTGCCGCAACGCGATCTTCATCATGACTTCGAACATCGGCAGCCGGCACATCGCCGAGCAGGCCGGCTTCGGCCTCACCGACAGCGTCCGCGAATCCGTGATGGCGGACCTGCGCGCGCACTTCCGCCCGGAGTTCCTGAACCGCATCGACGACATCGCGCTCTTCAGCCCGCTCGGGCCCGAGCAGGTCTCCGCCATCGCGGCCATCATGCTCCGCGGCCTCAACGAACGTCTCGCCGCCAAGCGCATCCGCCTGGACTTCGACCAGGCCGCCCTGGCCTTGATCGCCGAGAAGGGCTTCGATCCCGTCTACGGAGCGCGCCCCCTGCGTCGCTACCTGCAGCGCGAGGTCGAGACCTCGCTCGCCAAGGCCATGCTCGCCGGCGAGATCCCCGACGGCAGCCTTGTCCGCGTCAAGCGGACCAAGGACGCCCTCGGGTTCGAGGTCAAGGCGGGCGGGTTTTCGGATTGAAGGAAGCCGCCCGCCGAGGGAGTCTGGCGGCCATGACCGCTACGCGCATCCGCTGCGGGGTGGCCGGCACGGGTTCGCTCGGCCAGCACCACGCCCGCATCTACTCGACCCTGCCCGGCGCCGAACTGGCCGGCATCTTCGAGCCGAACGACGCCCGCGCGGCGGAGATCTGCGCCAAGCATGGCTGCCGCCGCTTCGCCACCCTCGACGAGATGGCGGCCCATTGCGACGCCGTCAGCGTGGTCGTCCCGACGAACCACCATGCCGCCGTGGCGCTCCCGCTGCTGGCCAAGGGCGTGCACCTGCTCATCGAGAAGCCGATCTGCGTGACCCTCGAGGAGGCCGCCCAGATCCTGGAAGCCGCCGCCCAGGCCGACCGTCTCGTCCAGGTCGGACACATCGAACATTACAACCCGGTGATGTCCTACCTCGAGAAGGCCGTCACCGACGCCCGCTACATCACCGCCGAGCGCCTGGCGCCGTTCACGCCGCGCGGCACCGAGGTCGGGGTCGTCCTGGACCTGATGATCCATGACATCGGCATCGTCCTGCAGCTGGCCAACTCCCCGGTCGAGCGCATCGACGCCGTCGGCGTGTCGGTCGTGACCAGGACCGAGGACATCGCCAACGCCCGCATCACGTTCAAGAACGGCTGCGTGGCCAACCTCAGCGCCAGCCGCGTCTCACTGAAGAAGAACCGCGAGATCCGCGTCTTCCAGACCGGCGGCTACCTCTCCATCGACTTCATGGGCCAGAAAGGCCACACCGTCCGCGTCGACCCGGCCGCCGAGGGCGGTTTCGCCAAGGAGGAGATCCCGATCGAGAAGGGCGAGCCCCTCGCCATCGAGCTCGCCTCCTTCACCGCGTGCGTCCGCGAGCGCAAGAGCCCGAAGGTCAGCGGCGAACTCGGCCGCACCGCCTTGGCCGTCGCCATCCAGATCACCGAACAGATCCGCGCCGGCATGGCGCGCAAATGAGCGCGTTCCCGGCCATCCCGGCGAGCTTCGACCGGCCCCGCGGGGGCGAGGTCGACGTCCTCGTCGTGGCCGGCGAACATTCGGGCGACCAGCATGCGGCCAAGGTCGTCGCCGACCTGCTCGCGGCCCGTCCGGGCCTGCGCATCGCCGCCTTCGGCGGACCGCAGATCCGCGCCGCCGGCGCGCAGCTACTCTTCGACATGACCACCTTCTCCGCGGTGGGCATCGTCGAGATCCTTTCCGCGTATCCTTTCTATCGGAAGCTCTTCGCCCGGATGGTTGCGTGGACGCTCCAGTGGAAGCCCAAGGTCGTCGTCCTCGTCGACTATCCCGGACTCAATCTCCGTCTCGCGAACGAGCTGCGCAAGGCGGGCCTCTCCCGCGCCGGCTTCGGCGAGACCGCCGTCATCCAATACGTCAGCCCTCAGCTCTGGGCGTGGAAGCCCAAGCGCCGGTTCACCATGGCGCGCGACCTGGATTCCGTCGGCACGATCTTCCCGTTCGAGCCGGAGTGCTACGCCGACACCAAGCTGGACGCCCGTTTCGTCGGCCATCCGTTCGTCGAGAAGGAGCACGTCCCCGGCCTGCGTCATGATCCGGACGGCCCCGTGCTCCTGCTGCCGGGCAGCCGGCCCAAGCCCGTGCGCAAGATCTTCCCTGCCTTGGTCGAGGCCTTCGCGCTTTTCCGTCAGAGCCACCCGAAGCGCCGCGCGCTCGTCCTGCACACCGGCGGCGAGGTGCACGCGGAACTTTATCGGCTCCTGGCCGAATACGGTGACGAGGCCAAGGGCATCGACCTGCGTCCGGTGTCCGAAGGCCCGGCGGCCGGCTGCGCGGCGTTGGTCAGCTCCGGCACCATGTCGCTCACCGTGGCGCTCGCCGGCATCCCCGGCGCCGTCGTCTATCGCGCCAATCCGCTGACCTGGGTGATGGGACGTTACCTCATCGCGGGACGAGTCGATCATCTCGGCATCGCGAACATCCTGCTCAAGCGCCAGGCCTGGCCCGAATACCTGCAGGGCGCCTGCGAGCCCGGCGCCCTGGCCGCGCGCCTCCGCGCCTGCGTCGAGGGGACGCAGCTGCGCGCGCAGGCCGTCGCCGACGCCTCCGAGCTGCATGCGCTCCTCTCGGCGAAGTCCGGCTCCACGCCGGCCGAGTGGGTCGCCTCCCATCTGCCCAAGGAGGTCCGCCCATGAAGATCGTCGTCCTCGGCTGCGGATACGTCGGCGCCGAATTCGCCCGTCAGGCCAAGGCGGCCGGACACGAAGTCCTCGGCGTCGTCCGTTCGGAGGCCTCGCGTGACAAGCTGCGCGCGGAGGGCCTCGCCGCGGAAGCCTTCGACCTCTACGCCGGCGACTGGGCTTTGCTGCCAAAGCGGTTCGACGCCGTCGTGTATGCCGCGAGCACCGGCGGCGGCGGACCGGAAGCCTACGCGCTGGCCTATGACGTCGGCGTGAAGCGCGCGCTCGCGTGGGCCCGTGACGTCGGCGCGCAGGCGTTCGTCTTCACCAGCTCCACCGGCGTGTATCGCCAGGATGACGGAACCCTGGTCGACGAAGAAAGCGTCGTCGGCGGCGCGCCGACGGCCGACGCGATCCTCGGCGGCGAGCGCGCCGTGCTCTCTTCCGGTTTCGCCAAGGCCCGCGTGCTGCGATTCGGCGGGCTCTACGGTCCCGGCCGTCATCATCTCGTCGATCAGCTCCGCCGCGGCGAGAACGTCATCGGCGGACGCGTCGACCATTACATCAATTACCTGCACCGCGATGACGCCGCTTCTTCGGTGCTCGCCGCGCTCGTCGGCGGACCGGCCGGAGCACGCGTTTACAATGTCGGTGACGGTTGTCCCGTGACGAAGGAAGCGCTCGCGCGCTGGATCGCGGAGCGCCTTGGTCAGTCCGCCCCCGTGTTCGATCCGTCGGCGCCGGCGGGGCCGCGCGTGGCGAAAGGCGGTCGGACGCAGCCGAGCCGTATCGTGGCGACGGGCCGGATTCGCGCGGAACTGGGCTGGAAGCCTGCTTTCGCGGATGTTTTCGCAGGTTTAGCTCCTTTCGTGGGCTAAGTCATCCATAGCCGTGTTGCGGGGTCTTACCCCGTTAGCCACGAAACCGTAACAATCGCATGAGAGGATGCCGTCGCATTCGCATCTCCTCATGAACCACCGCATCAAGCAGTTCCTCGTCGCCGCCGCCTCCCTCGGTTGCGCGCTCACCGCTTCCGCCGCCGAGCGGAACCCCGCCCTCGACCTCCTGGTCAAGAAGGGGATCATCACCGCCGAAGAGCGCGCCCAGGCGCTCGAGCAGGCCGCCGTCGCCAAGATGGCGGAAGGCCCGAAGGCGGTCGCCTGGTATGACAAGCTCAAGATCGACGGCTACACCCAGTTCCGTTTCACCGAGAACCTCGATGACGCCTCCAAGGCCCTGAACGTGCCGGCCGACAAGTCCGTCAGCACCACCGAAGGCTTCCTCCTCCGCCGAGGCCGTTTCAAGATCTCGGGCGACGTCGCTCCTCGCCTGCACGTCTATTCGCAGCTCGACTTCGCGGCCAGCACCGGTGCGTCCAGCCTCTCGCTCCAGGCGCGCGACCTCTACGCCGACATCGCGCTCGACGACGACCGCGAGCATCGCATCCGCGCCGGCCTCTCCAAGGTGCCTTACGGCTGGGTGAACCTGCAGTCCTCCCAGAACCGAATCATCACCGAGCGCCCCGAGGCCCTCAACTCCGGCGTGGAAGGCGAGCGTGACCTTGGCCTCTACTACATGTACGCCTCCAAGGAGTCCCGGGCTCTCTTCAAGTCC
>JAURFU010000043.1 GCA_030834165.1 Verrucomicrobiota bacterium | reverse complement strand
GTCGTCAACATGGTGGGTTGGTGGGTCTTGCCCGAAACGTGTGCATCGGGCACGGTACCCGCACCGGCATCGCCTTTGGGTTTCCACTGGTAGGCACCTGCCGGGCTCTTGAAGAGCTCCCATTCGTAGCCAAAGAGGTTCTCGAAATAATTGTTGCTCCACTTAGTAGGAGTCGTGGTCCAAATACCCTCCAAACCACTTGTAATGGTGTCCTCAGAGTGGCCCTTGCCCATGGTGTTTTTCCAACCAAGGCCTTGCTCCTCAATCGACGCACCCGCAGGCTCGGGACCCACGTATTTCTCGGGATCGCCCGCTCCATGGGTCTTGCCGAAGGTGTGGCCACCGGCAATCAAGGCGACGGTTTCTTCGTCGTTCATGGCCATGCGGGCGAAGGTCTCGCGGATGTCCTTGGCCGAGGCCAGCGGGTCAGCCTTGCCGTTGGGGCCTTCGGGGTTGACGTAGATCAGGCCCATCTGGACGGCGCCGAGAGGGTTCTCGAGTTCGCGGTCCCCCTTGTAGCGCTTGTCGCCGAGCCATTCGGTCTCGGGACCCCAGTAGATGTCTTCCTGCGCTTCCCAGACGTCGGCGCGTCCGCCGGCGAAGCCGAAGGTCGGGAAGCCCATGTCTTCGAGGGCGACGTTTCCCGTGAGGATCATGAGGTCAGCCCACGAGATCTTGCTGCCGTACTTCTGCTTGATCGGCCAGAGCAGGCGACGGGCCTTGTCGAGGTTGGCGTTGTCCGGCCAGCTGTTCAGCGGGGCGAAGCGCAGGGTGCCGTAACCGGCGCCGCCGCGGCCGTCGGTGGTGCGGTAGGTGCCGGCGGAGTGCCAGGCCATGCGGATGAAGAAGGGGCCGTAGTGACCGTAGTCGGCCGGCCACCATTCCTGGGAGTCGGTCATCAGGGCCTTGAGGTCCTTGCGCAGGGCATCGAGGTCGAGCTTCTTGAATTCCTCGGCATAGTTGAACGAGGGACCCATCGGGTTGCCGCGCACGTTGTTCTGGTGGAGGATGCTCAGGTTGAGCTGGTTCGGCCACCAGTCGCGGTTAGTCATGGCGCCGGCGGCGGTGTGCCGATTAGCGGGGGCGGGGTTGCCCATCACAGGGCATTTGGAGATGTCGGACATGTCGGGTTTTTTGGTTGGAGTGGAAGGGGTGGTTTCGGCCATGAGCTGGCCCGGGGTGAACGTCAGCGTGAGGGCGGCGAGCGCCAACAGCTTCAGGGTCTGGTATCTTGATGTCATGGTGGTGAGGGGAAAGGGAAATCAGGAGCGGGTCTTCTGCTGGCAGCCAGGGCAGGTGCCCCAGTAGATCACTTCGGCTTCGTCGATGCGGAAGCCGCGATGATCGTGGGCGTGCAGGCAAGGCGCTTCGCCGACGGCGCAGCAGACATCCTCGGTCTTGCCGCACGAACGGCAGACGAGGTGGTGATGGTTGTCGCCGACGCGGTCTTCGTAGAGGGCCGGCGAGTGCGCGGGCTGGATGCGACGGATGATGCCCTTGTCGGTGAGGACGTTCAGGACGTTGTAGACCGACTGGCGGGAAATGGCGCCGATCTCGGAACGTACGCTTTCCGCGAGGTCGTCCGCCGTCGCGTGAGGATGCTGGGAAACCGCCCGGAGCACGGCGAGACGCTGCGCCGTCACGGGCAGGTCATGCTGGCGGAGGGTGGCTTCCGGGTCGCGCATCTGGGTTCACCAAGACCCAGATTTGGACTTTGTCAAAAATAATGACCGAAAGTCCCGTTTGGCCTCCCATTAGGGGTTATTTGGCCTTTTTGGGCTTAGCGGGCGCCGTCCACTCCACGGGTAGGTTGGCTTCCTTGAGCAGGTCACGGACGCGGGCGTAGGGGACGTCCTGGACTGTCAGGCCTTCCCGGACGGCGATGCCTGCGGCCATGGCGGCGGCCTGACCGAGCTGCATGAACACGGGCTCCATCCGGATCGAGCCATGGGCGGCATGGGTGGCCGAGAGGCAGACCGGCACGAGCAGATTGGAGCATTCGGCGGGCTTGGGCACGAGGCTGCGGTAGGAGACACCGTAAGGGCGGGGAGGCACGTTCCAGATCACGCCATCGCGTTCGACGAAGCCGCGCGCCGTGACGTAGTAGCGCACCGCGTGCGAATCGAGGCCGAAACTGGCGAGGGCCACCGGGTCGGCGGGCGTGCGCTTTCCTTTGCAGTCGAGCTCGGTCATCACGTAGGCGCCCTGCAGACGACGCGCTTCGCGGATGTAAATCATCGGCGAGAAGCCGCCGCGCGATTTGAATTCGTCGGCGCAGAGTCCGTAGGCGGAAGCCTGCTTGCGGACGGATTCCGGCACGCGCGGGTGGTTGGCCAGCGTCCAGAGGTGGCCGCGGATGTAGAGTTCGTGCGCCTGCTCGATCTCGCGGCGGCGGGCGTAGCTGGCCTCCGGGTATTCCCAGTTCGCGCCGACGTAGTCGGTGCCGACCGCGTGCATGGAGTTCCAGTCGTCCTTGGCGTTGGGCAGCTTATGGATGAGCGCGGGCAGGCGCAGGTCGCCCGCCTCGAGGTTGCGCAGGAGCATCTCGTGGTCGATCTCGCGGTAGCCGTCGGGCTTGGTGAAGGGGATTCGCTTGGAGGGGTCGGTGGTCACGCACAGCCGGTAATTATAGGCCTGGATGCGATGATCGCCCGCGCCTTTGACCGGCTCCTCCGCGAAGACGAAGGGCAGCAGGCCGCTCTGCGGGTCGCCTTTACGCACGTAAGGGTCGACGTCCTTGATGAAGTGATCCTTGTCGCCTTGGGTGTAGTGCCGGCGCGGTTTGTCGTCGCCGCGTTGCATCCCGTTCAGCGTCTCGCCGTGCAGGGAGTTCGGTTCGCGGCCGACGGCGTAGCTGACGCCCGCCGCGGCCATCAGGTCGCCGACGTAGCTCGCGTCGATGAACGCCTTGCCGGCGAAGACCCGTCCCGACAGGGTACGGAAGGCGACGATCCGGTTGCCTTCCTTGGTCACGCCGCCGGGACCGCGGTCGAGCTGCTCGTTCATCGCGACCTCGACGCCGACGTCCTTCACCAGGCCGTCCACCGCGGCCTGGGCCACGTGAGGTTCGAAGTAGTCGACGTAGGTCTTGCCGTAATGCTTGCCGATGCGGCCATAGATCTCGCGGGCGATCCCGCCGACGGCTTCGCGGTGGAAGATGTCGCTCGCGGAAAGTCCGCTGCAGGTCATCCCGCCGAGGAAGTCGGTGGAATTGACAAGCACCACCGAGAGGCCTTGGCGCTTCGCCTGCACGGCGGCGGCGACGGCCGCGGCGGAGTCGCCGTAGACGACGACGTCATAGGTCCGGGGGGTGACGGCAGGCGACTGGGCGCAACCCTGCAGGCCAAGGGCGAGGCCGAGGAGGGCGAGAAGGCGGGGCATTCCGCTGTGATATCTCGCCGCTCCCCGGCTTCAAGCCGGATGCCTGCCTCAGTGCATCTCGACCGCGCAGGAGCCGAGTCCGCCGCGGAAGTAATTGAACTGCACGTTCGGGTGGTCGGCCAGGAGGGACATCGGGACGGCCGCGTCGGCGATCTTCTTGGAAATCATCAGCGCGGTCAGGCGCTGGCCCAGCGGGTTGTCGTGGGCGCCGGCGTGCCAGATGGAGACCTTGTCGGCCAGCCACGTTTCCTGCGGGCCGACGGTGATGGCCATCTTGGGTACCAGGGTGATATTGCCGCCGCCGGAGGTGCGGGCGTTCTGGCTGAGCGTGACGGGGTGGAGCTCGACGATGCGCGTGCCGAGCTTGCGGTATTCCGCGGGCGAGGGCGGGGCGTCCTTGTATTTGCCGGCGCGTTTGACCGGATCGTTGAAGGCCCAGTGCTTGATGTCGCCTTGGCCGCCCTGCATGACGGCGCAGCGCACGCCGGCGTGCCAGGTCTTCACGTAGTCGGCGACCTTGGCCTTGGGGAAGTGGAGGTTGGCCTCGGGCATCGCCAGCTTCTTCTGGATGCGGTCGAAGCACAGCTCGCGGTCGGCGCGTTCGAAGGAGAGGGCGTGCGTGACGGGCACCTCCTTCTTCGTTCTCTCGTCATACCACTCGTCCATGCCCCAGAAGTGCGCGTGCTTGAGCGAAAGGCCGAGTTCGTTGACGAGGCGGGCGACCAGCGGGAGCTGCTCGGTCGGGCCGATCGGTCCGCAGATGCCGACCGGATTGTCGGCCGTGGCCTGCTTCCATGCCGCGATGTACTCGAGCGCCTCGGCGAGGTAGAAGTCCTCGAGGGTGTCATACATCATCACCTTGAAGCCAGGGCGCGACAACTGGCGCAGGTCGCGTTCGGTGAGCTTGGCGGCGTCGTTGATGAGCGACGCGTCGAGCGTGGTGTAATCCCACCAGTCGGGGGCGATGTGGCTGAGAGGGCGAGGCATGTGTTCTAGGGCTGGAGGGCAGGAGGATGAGAGGGCCGGGAGGAGGTCAGGCGGAGGGGGTGTCGGCGGATTTTTCGCGGAAGAGGGCGAGGAAGACCGGGATGAGGGCGGCGCTCATGAGGGCTGGCACGAGCCAGATGGCCTTCCAGTCGTGGACGTTCTGGGCGTTGGTATAGTGCTGCGCGACGACGCCCGAGAGCCAGGAGCCGACGAACATGCCTGCACCGAGCGTGAACACGGCGTGGAGACCCTGCGCCGAGGCGCGGAGACCGTCGCCGGCGGCCTTGTCGACATACATGCGGCCCATGACGAAGATGAAGTCATAGCACATGCCATGGAGGAGGATGCCGCCGAGCACCATCCACGTCGCCGTGGGCTGCTCGTGGAAGTAGGCGAACAAGGCGAAGCGGACGGCCCAGGCGGCCATGCCGATGATCATGATGCGCTTGGCACCGAGGATCGGCAGCAGCAGAGGCAGGAGGAGCAGGAAGCCGACTTCGGAGATCTGGCCGAGGGTCATCTTAGAGGCATAATTGGCGACGTTCATTTCGCTCAGGAACGCGCCGGTCCAGGTGAAGTAGAAGCTGAGCGGAATGCAGATGAGGAAGGAGCAGATCATGAAGACCGCGAACGAGCGATCCTTGAAGAGTTTCAAGGCGTCGAGGCCGAGGATCTTGCCGGCCGACATGGGGCCGGCGTCGCCCTTAGGGGGCGTATTCGGCAAGGTGAAGGAATAGAGCGCGATGGCGACGGCGACACCGCAGGCGAGCGTGAACATACCCTTGTTGTCAGCCAGTCCCGCGAAGTTGACCACGTTGGCGGCGGCGATCCAGCCGGCGGACGCGGCAGCCATGACGATCGGGAACCACTTGGCCGGATTCGGGGCGTGGGTGAGCGTGATGGTGTTGATGAGGCCGTGGCCGGCCATGTAGGTCAGGGTGTAGACGATCAGCGACGGATAGAAGACGCCGAAGGTGGTCTGCTGGGAGATCCACCAGAGCAAGCCGGCGCCGAAGAGGTGCAGGACGCCGAGCAGTCGTTGGGCGGAGACGTAACGGTCGGCGATGACGCCGATGAGGAAGGGCGAGACAAGCGCGCCGATGGCGGTGGTGCCGTAGGCGAGGCCCACTTGCTCGGGCTGGAAGTTAAGCTTTCCGAGGTAGACCGAAAGGGTGTTATACCAGCAGCTCCACACGAAGTAGTGGAGGAAGACCATCGTGGCCAGGCGGAGGTAGAGGGTGGGGGTCATTGTGGTGAAACAGGGGTAGGGGTGGGGTTAGGGGTGAGAGAAGTTCTTCGTTCGTGGAGGGGAATGCGGGCTTAGGAGTGGCGGCGGATGGCTTCGCGGTAGGCGAGGGGAGACAGTTCCTGGTGACGCTGGAACTGGCGGTGGAAATAGGCGGCGGTGGGGTAGCCGCACTGGTGTGCGATCTGTTTCACGGATTCGTCAGTCTCGGCGAGGAGCCGCGCGGCGCGGGCGATGCGAAGTTCGTTGAGATACTGCGGCACGGAGCGTCCCGTGCACTTCTTGAAAAGCCGGCTGAACGCGCTTTCGCTCAGGCCGGCCAGGCCGGCTAGCTCCGGTACGTAAAGCGGCTTGCTGAGGTTGGCCTTGATGTGCGCGACGACGTTGCCGATGCGGTCCGAGGTCTGCGCGTCGGTGGTCGCGTGGAAGCCCGTCGAGGCGATCTCCTTCAGCTCATCCGCCCCGGCGGCGAGCTCGAGGAGTTCGATCAGCAGGGCCAAGCGGCGGAGTCCGTGCGCCTTGGGCATCTTTTGCAGGAGCGCCGCGGCCTGCCGGCGGGTCGCGCCGCGGAACTCAAGGCCGAGGCGGGCGCGCTCGAGGAGGCGGCGGACGGCGGCGACCGATGAATGTTGCGTCCAGTCTTCGCCGAAGAGATTCGGGCGGAACTGGACGAGGATCCACTCCACGCCGGCCTGACGTCCTTTGCGGTCGTTCCGGAAGTCGTGGGGAAGGTCCGAGCCGAGGAGCAGGACCTCTCCGACCTTCAGCGGGGTGATCTTGTCGCCGATCCAGCGTTCGGTGCCGCCTCGCAGCAGGAAGAAGATCTCGATCTCGGGGTGATGATGCCAGACGCACCCGAAATCCCGTTGGCTCAGGTGCTCGCACGCGACGAGTTCGTTCGCCGCGGCGGGAGATTGCTGTTCCTTGATGAGCCGCACGCTTATTTCTTCTTGGGCGCGGGCTTCTTGGGCGCCGGCTGGCGGCCGAAGAACCATTTGGTCTCGCCCGACCACGCATGCGCGGTCTCGAGGGTGTGGAGTTTCAGCTCGAAGCCGTGGGCGTTGAAACGGGCCGAGGTCCAGCCCACGGCGTTGGTGTTCGGATTGAACACGTAGGCGCAGGCGATGGTGCTGACGATGTGGATGCCGTCCTGCTTGGCCTGCGTCCATTCGTGCGTATGACCATGGATGTAGGCCTTGACCTGCGGGCGCTTGGCGAGCTCCGGCCAGAGGTCCGCGGTATCGGTCAGGCCGCCCTTGTAGTGGCTGGTGTCGCCGCCGACCTGCGGGTTGTGGTGTCCGACGAGGATGACCTGCTTGGTCGGGGTCTCGTCGATCTTGGCGAGCACCCACGCGATCTGTTCCGCGCCGAGCCTGCCGGCCGGGCCGGGAGTCTGGTCCAGGGTGTCGAGCAGGATGAGGCGCGTGGACGGAAGGTCGATGAGACCGTTGTGCCGAGGCTCCTTGAGGTCGGAGGCGCTCTTCATCTCGGGGAAGGCCTGCATGAAGACGTCACGGACGTCGTGGTTGCCGAGCGTGAGGTGCACGGGGATGCCGGCTTCGCGCAAGGGTGCGATGAGTTCGCGGACCACGGCGTAGTCGGCGGCGGTGCCGATCGAAAGGGCGAGGTCTCCGTTGATGATGACCGCGGCGGGCTTCTTCGGCAGGGCGAGGATCTGCTGCACCGCGGCACGCAGGTGGTCGTCGTCGTCCCGGGCGTTGGCGGAGATCTTGTCCTCGGGTACGCCGGTGAGGTGGATGTCGTTGAGGATGACGATTCCGTCGCCACCCGAGGTGTCCAGCGCCGCCCAGCCGCGCAAGGGGAAGGCGAGGGCGGCCAGTCCGGCGAGCTGGAAGAAGCGACGGCGGGAAAGGGAGGTGGTCATGGGAAGGGTTTCTCGAGGGCGGCTTCGTAGATCGTGTCCACGACGCAGTCGGCGCCGAGGGCGGAACGGAGCGGGTCGATGTCGGCGGCGCTGTAGCCGAGGTGGAGGTGGCGGCACCAGCCTTGGGCCAGCTTGAATTTCCCGGAGAGTTCCCCGACCGAAGCCGCCATCTTGTCGAGCGTGAGCAGGTAGGAGTCCATGCCTTGGCTCTTGTCCAGCCAGTCCTTCTGCGAGGCGTGGGCGGCGAGGGCTTGGCGGGCCTGGTCCTGGACCGGGGCGACGTCGACATAGAGTCCGGCGCGCACCTTCTGTCGTAACGGCGTGCGGAGGCCGTGCGGCATGGCGTGATAGATCGTCGCGTCGTGCGCGTAGGTCGGGGCCGGGGGCACGGTGTCGAAGTTGGGCATCCCGTGGGTGAAGGCCGCGGAGGTCGCCAGGCGGGCGCAGGCCATGTGGTCCTCCATGTAGTCGGACAGCGCGTGCGTGAGCACGATGTCGGCGCGGGCCTGGCGGATCACCGAGGCGACCTTGCGCATGACCTCGATGTCGAAGGTCAGCGTCATGTCGTTGACGACCGGAGGGTGGAACTTCGCGCCGAGGAGGCGGGCCGCTTCCTGGGCTTCGGCCAGGCGGACGGTCGCGGTCGTCGGGCCGTCCATCTGGACCGAGCCGCCGTTGCCGGCGCAGAGGTCGAAGTAGTGCAGGTCCCAGCCGCGCTTCGCGAGCTGGAGCATCGTCCCGGCGGCGAAGTATTCGACGTCGTCCGGATGCGCGAAGATGGCGAGGCAGGACGGCATCGGCTCAGGCGACCTTGACCGGCTGGCCGCCGTTGGCGGCGCTCTGGTCGGCGGCGAAGATCACCTTGAAGGTGCGCAGGGCGTCGCGGAAACTCGTCAGCGGCATGTCCTTGCCCTGGTCGAGCGCGTCGAAGAAGGCCTGGAACTGGGACTGGTAGGGGTGGTCGCTGACGTCCCCTGAATCGAGCATCTTCATCGAGAGCCCGCTCCACTGGGCCTTGTTGGTCTTCAGCTTCGACGAGTGGAACTTGTTGTCGAGGACGCTGCCGTGGCTGCCGACGAGGTGGGTGTGGAAGTAGTACGGCTGGAGGCAGTCGACGATCGCGGCGCACTTGCCGACGGCGCCGTTCTTGAACTTCAGGATCGTGACGGCGGAGGTGTCGTATTCGTAGGGCGTGAAGTATTCGCTCTTCGACTTCGTGCTGAAACTCGTGACGGAGTCGACTTCGCCCGGCATGCACATCAGCAGGGCGTCGAGGGCATGGCAGCCGGCCGTGAGCAGCGCGCTGCCGCCGTCCTTCTTGCCGATGTTCCAGCGATACTGGCCATACCAGGGGCCGATGCCATGGTAGTAGTCGACTTCGCCGTAATGGATCTCGCCGATCAGTCCTTGGTCGATGACGGCCTTGGTGGCCTCCATCTGGCTGGAGAAGCGGCACTCGAAGCAGACGCAGCCCTTCACGCCGTTCTTCTCGGCGGCCTCGAAGATCTGCATGACCTCGGTCATCGTGTTGGCCATCGGCTTCTCGAGGATGATGTGCTTCTTCGCCTTGGCCGCGGCGACGGCCTGGGCGCAGTGCTGGCTCGGGTAGCTGGTGATGTCGACGACGTGGAGGTCCGGGTCGGCGAGCAGGGCCTCGACGCTCTGGTAGGCCTTGATCTTGCCGCCGTGCTTGGCGCTGAGGGTTGCCGAATCGAGCGGACGGGAGGAGTAGATCGCCGTGACCTGCGCCTGGCTCGTGGCGTTGATGGCGTCGATGTGGGCGGTCGCGGCCCAGCCGTAGCCGATGATGCCGACGTTATATTTCTTGGTGCTCATGGGGGCGCGTCTTGGGGGTGCTCCCAAGGATGCTCCCATGCCTGTAATAAGGAAACCCAATCGGGTGTCTTTTTACGCTCGAATGGTGTCTTTTAACGCGACGCCGAGCGTCGCGTTAAAAGAAAGGTGTTGGCGGTTAGCGGTTGGCGGTTGGGACCGCATTCTCCGGTCCCAGGTCTCGGCCACCGGGTATCAGGTACGGGTTATCGGGTTCGGGTACGGAATATGAAGTGCAAAGGTGCAAATGCGGCGATGCCGCGTGAAAAAGTGCAAAAGTGGGAGGCAAATAAACGGGCCTGAACCTGAACTTGGTGCTGAACACCTGAACCCGGGACCTGACGGCCGAGACCCGAGACCTGGGAATGCGTTTCCTCCACCTGAAACCTGCGCTCACTTTTGCACCTTTGCACAGGCCGCAGGCCGGTTTGCACTTTTGCACTTAGGACAGCACGTGGTGCTGTCCCTACCTCAGAACTCCCCGAAGCCGAACTGATCGGCCAAGGCGAGGCAATCCTTCACCGGACGCAGGCCCTTCGAGGGGGTGGGGTCGGCGAGGCAGGCGGCGGCGCAGCAGACGGCCAGCTTCAGACGTTCCTGCATCTCGAGGCCCTCGTGGAGTCCGTAGAGCATGCCGGCGGCGAAGGCATCGCCTGCGCCGGTCGCGCCCTTGCTATACCCGGCAGGAAGCTTGAGCGAAGCCTGCTTGAGTCGGAGGCCTTCGGCGGTGGCGCAGACGGCGCCGAACTCGGTGTGGATGGTGACGGTCTTCTTCACGCCGAGGGAGAGCAGCTGTTCGGCGGTGCGGACCAGCCAACCGGCGTTCTTGGCGTCGATGACCTCGCCGACGACGAGGCCGGCTTCGATCTCATTGATGACAAGGTGGTCGGTGAGGGGCAGGGCGCTGAGCGCGATCTCGCGGAACTGCGGGTGCGAAGCGCTGACCATGTCGACCGAGGTCTCGAGTCCGGCCGAGCGGGCGTTGAAGAGCAGCTTGGCCGCGATGGTCTGGCCGTTCTCGAAGGTATCCATGCGGTCCAGCAGCATCAGATAGCCCAGGTGCAGGATGCGGGCGTTCGTCTTCCCGAAGGAGCAATGTCTCAGGTCGAAGTGCGCGTTGGCTCCGCGGCAATGGAAGAACGTGCGACGTCCGGTGGACTGCACGGTCATGGCGTCGGTGTAGGACGTCGGATGCTCCTGGCTGAGATGCAGCATCGAGACGTCGATGCGGTGGTTCTGGCAGTCGCGCTTGATCCACTGGCCGTTGGCGTCGTCGCCGACGAGCCCGCAGGCGGCCAAGGGGAACTCGACCTTCATGGCCGCGAGGTCCTTGAGCACGTTGTAAGGGCCGCCGCCGTTGGAGCGCGACTCGCTGAGGATGCTCGCGAGCATGTCCTGGGCCGGATAGCCGTCGATGACCTTGACGTAATCGACGATGAAATTACCGGCGGCGAGGATGCCTTGGCGGGGAGTCTTGGGCATGGGAATTCAGAGCGAGACGACCGTGCCTTGGGCCTGCGACTGCAGGGCGGCGGCGAAGATCTCGTGGGTGGCGACGGCTTCTTCGGGCGTGGCGCAGCCGAAGCGACCGTTGAGCAGGCCGGCGCGTTCCATGAGGTAGGCGGCCCACATCTGCTGGATGACGTCGGCGAAGCCGGGCTCGAAGATGCCGCCGGTGACCGTCTTGAACGGCGTGCCGAAACCGAGGTCGGTGCGCTTCCAGAACTGTTCCTTGCCGCGTTCGAAGAGCCAGAGGGCCTTGGTGTCGGCGGTGCTGTAGCGGACGCCGCCGTCGGTGCCGAGAATCTCGATATACCAGGTGTTCGTGGCGCCGGGCATCAGGCGCTTCATCTCGAGGCGCATCGGGACGTCATGGCCGCCGACCTTGATCCAGGTATTGAGCAGAGCGTTGTCCCAGGTGTCGCAGTTCGCGACGCCGCCCTTGCCGTCGGGACGCTGCGGGTAGCCCTTCTGGAGCTGGGCGAAGACGCGGGAGGGCTTCCAGCCGAGGCGGAGCGGGATATGGCAGGCGTGCATGCCGAGGTCGTTGAGCGCGCCGCCTTCGCCGCATAGGGCGTTCATGCGCTTCCAGTTGGCGGCCTTGGTCGGATCGAGGTCGCTGCTGTGGTGGAAGCCGGAGACGACTTCGAGGACGCGGCCGATCGAGCCGGACTTCGCGAGTTCGAAGGCCCGCTGGGCGCCGGGGAAGAAGGGCATCTCGGAACTGCAGCGCACGAAGCGTCCGCTGGCCTTCACCGCGGCGTGGATGCGTCGGGCGGAGGCGAGGTCGATGCCGAAGGGCTTCTCGGCGAAGAGGTCTTTGCCCGCGGCGAGGACGTCGCAATAGAGCTGCTCATGCAGGTTGTGCGGGACGGCCACGTAGACCACGTCGACGTCCGGGTTGGCGAGGAGCGCTCTGTAGTCGGTGGTCTTCTGCGCGCAAGAGGGGATGCAATCGAACCACGAAAGCGTGGCGGGATTGAGGTCGGCCACGGCCGTGAGGACCGGGCGGACGGAGACGTCGGTCAGGGCGCACCAGCGGGCGAAAGCGCTGGCCATTTCGCGGCCCATGAGGCCGCCGCCGATGATGCCGATTTTTACGGGAGACATGAGAAGAGGGAGAGGGGTAGGGGTGGGGTGGGGGTAGTAAAGATGGCAGATGGCAGATGACAGATGACGGAGGGCGGAGGTGTTGGTGGGTGATCGATTCAGTCTTCTACGCGGTCATCGACTTGCCTTCTTTTCGGCGCGATACGCTCGGGCGAGCAGCGTCACGGGCTGGAGGAGGGTGATGGGCGAGCCGGCTTGGCGGAGGCCACGGGCGATCTGCAGGTGGCACCCGGGATTGGCGGTGGCGAGGATCGATGCGCCGGTGCCGATGACGTGTCCGATCTTACGGACGAGGAGCTGCTCGGACTGCTCGGGCTGGGTGATGTTGTAGATGCCGGCGCTGCCGCAGCACCAGTTGGCTTCAGGAAGTTCGACCAGCTTGAGGCCAGGGATGAGCTTGAGGAGTTCGCGTGGCTGCTTGGTCACCTTCTGGCCATGCGTCAGGTGACAGGAGTCGTGGTAGGTGACGGTCAGGTCGCCCAGGCCGGCCTGAGGCGCGCGGCAGCCGTGCTCCATCATCCATTCGTGGATGTCGCGGAGCTTGGCGTCCCAGAGCTTGGCCAAGGGCGCGTAGACGGGGTCTGCGGCCAGCAGGGAGCCGTAGTGACGGAGGTGATTCCCGCAGCCGCCGGCGTTGGTGATGATCGCGTCGAACTGGGAAGGCGGGAAGAGGTCGATCATCCGCTTGGCCAGCGTCTTGGCCGCGTCGCCCTCGCCGTTGTGGGCGTGGAGCGAGCCGCAGCAGGGCTGGACGGGCGGCGTGTGGACCTCGCAGCCGTTGGCCAGAAGGACGTCCGCGGTGTCGCGATTGATGTCCGCGAAGACGAGGTCCTGGACGCAGCCGGTCAGCAGGGCGACACGGTGCGTCTGCTTCGTCGGCGTCTCGACCGGACGGATCAGCTGCGGCGAGAACTTCGTCGCGACGGTCGGGCACTGGGGCTCGAGGCGGCGGAGGTCCTTAGGCAGGAGTTTGGTCAGTCCGATCTGGCGGAAGGCGGTCTGCAGCCCGAGGCGCTGGTAAAGCCAGAGCAGGCGTCCGGCGAAGCGGAGCAGGCGCGGACGCATGAACAGTCCGCGGATGGTGACCTTGCGCCAGAAGCGGCTGGTGAAGGTCTGGTTGAGGCCGGCGGACTGCACTTCGGCTCGGGCGGTCTCGAGCAGGTTGGAGTAGTCCACGCCCGCGGGGCAGGCGGTCTGGCAGGCCAGGCAGCCGAGGCAGTAGCTCATCTCGTCGGCGAAGGCCGGCGTGAGCTTCATTTCGTCGTCGGCCACGGCGCGCATGAGCGAGATGCGCCCGCGCGGGCTGTGGCGCTCCTTCTTGGTGGCGTCGTAGGTCGGGCAGGCCGGCAGGCACATCCCGCAATGCATGCACTGCTGCAGGATCGAGTAATCGAGGAGCTTGAGCGAAGGCTTCATCCCTCAGTCGAAGATCTTGCCGGGGTTGAGCAGGTTGCGCGGATCCCAGGCGCGCTTGATCTCGCGCATGAGGTCGTGGCTGTTCTCGCCGACCTGACGTCGCAGCCAGGCTTTCTTGGCCAGTCCGACGCCATGTTCGCCCGTGATCGTGCCGCCGAGGGCGAGCGTCTTGGTCACGATGTCTTCGAGGGCCTCATGGACGCGGGCCATCTCCTCGGTGTTGCGCTCGTCGGTCAGGAAGGTCGGGTGCAGGTTGCCGTCGCCCATGTGGCCGAAGGTGCCGACGAGGAGGTTGTGCTTCTTGGCCACCTCGGCGACGAAGCCGACCATCTCGGCGAGCTTGTCGCGCGGGACGGTGACGTCCTCGAGGATCGTGGTCGGCCGGACGCGGGCGAGGGCGGAGAAGGCGGAGCGGCGGGCGGAGGCGAGCTGGAGGGCTTCGGCGTCGTCGCGGGCGACGCGGACGTCGCGGGCGCCGCGGGCGCGGGCCAGGGCCAGCATCTGTTCGGCTTCGTCGGCGACCGCGGCCGGATGTCCGTCGGTCTCCATGAGCAGGAGCGCCTCGCAATCACGGGGCAGGCCGATCTTGGCGTAATCCTCGACGCAGCCGATGGTCATGCGGTCGAGGAACTCCAGCGTGCAGGGGATGATCTTGGCCGCGATGATGTCGGACACCGTCTGCGCGGCGTCCTCCATGCGGTCGTAGCTCGCCAGCATCGTGCGGCGAGCGGCGGGGCGGGGGACGACCTTGAGCAGGACCTCGGTGATGATGCCGAGCGTACCTTCGGAGCCGATGAAGAGGTCCTTCATCGAATAGCCGGCGACGTCCTTGACGCAGGCGTTGCCGAAATGGGCGATGCGTCCGTCGGGCAGCACGACCTCAAGTCCCATCACGTAATCACGGGTGACGCCGTATTTCAGGCCGCGGAGTCCGCCGGAGTTCTCGGCGACGTTGCCGCCGATGGTGCTGATCTTCATCGAGCCCGGATCGGGCGGGTAGAATAGGCCGTGCTGGTTCGCCGCGGCGTCGATGGCGGCCGTGATCGCGCCGCATTGGGCGCGGACGGTGAGATTGGCCGCGTCGACCGAGAGGATCTTGTCGAGGCGGGTGAGGCAGAGGACGATGCAGCCTTCCGACGGGACGCTGCCGCCGCTGAGGCCGGTGCCGGAGCCGCGGGTGACGATCGTCACGCCGTGTTCGTTGGCCAGTTTGACGACCGCGGAGACTTCCTGGGTCGAGCCGGGCAGCACGACGACGCCGACCGGGCCCTTGAGCGCGGCGGTGCCGTCGAAACCGTAAGGGATGGTGTCCTCCGGCGACGTCAGCACCTGCGCGGCGCCGACGATTTCGCGCAGGCGGGCGAGGAGGGCTGGGGCGGGGGAGGGCACGGGGCTCAGATGAGCTTCAGGGCTTCGTCGACCGACGCGTCGCGGTGCACCATCGCCATCAGCGCCTGCGTGATGCCACGCGGGTTGGGGTGCTGGATGACGTTGCGACCGTAGACGATGCCCGAGGCGCCCTGCTTGAGGAGGCCTTCGGTGCGGACGAGGATTTCCTTGTCGCTCACGCGGCCGCCGCCGCGGACGAGCACCGGGATGCCCGATGCCGTCTCGATGACCTTGTGATACTGCGACACGTCATCGGTCGGGTCGGCCTTGATCACGTCGGCGCCGAGTTCGACCGCCTGGCGGACCAGGTGGAGGATCTTCGTGAGGTCGCCGTCGACCATGTAGCCGCCTGCGATGGCGTTAGGCTGGAAGACGAGCGGCTCGACCATCATCGGCATGCCGTAGTAATCGGCCTGCGGCTTCAGCTTGAGGATGTTCTCGATGCACTGCGCGGTCACGTCCGGGGCGCCGGGGATCTGGAAGAGGTTCACGCAGACGCATGCGGCGTCGAGGCGGACGGCCTGGAGCATCGTCTCCTCGATCATCAGGCTGAACGCCGTGGCGGGGAGTTCCTTGCCGTAGACGTTGGCCGTGTCCGTGCGCAGCACGAGGGCCGGCTTCTGCTTGCCTGGGATCGACTGCAGGTGGCGGGCCTGGCCGACGGTCAGCTGGATGGCGTCGGGGCCGGCGTCGACGAGCGTGGCGACGACCTGGCGCATGTCTTCGATGCCCTGCAGGAAGCCGGGCTGGTTGAAGAAGCCGTGGTCGACGGCGACGTCGAAGCAGCGCTTGGACGAAGCGTTGAAGAGGCGGTTGAGGCGATACTGCTTCATGAGGGGTGAGGGGTGGGACTTACTTGAGTCCCATGATGTGCTTCAGGACGTAGAGCTCGAGCGCTTCGTAGTCGCGGGCGTCGCGATACTGCTGGACGAGCTTCTGGTCTACCGTGCGGACCTTCTGGACGAGCGCAAGGAACAGCTCGCGGCTGTTCTTGAGGTGGTCGGTGACCGGGCAGCCGCGCTGGGTGCGGATGGCCTTCACGTCGAGGCCGATGAACTCGCCGCGGCGGCCGTAGCCGGATTCCTCGAGGACGCGCACCTGGTTGAAGGCCGCGCGGAGGTTGGCGCCGCCGAAGTTCTTGTCCTGGTCGTATTTCAGGCCGTTCTGGTCGTTGAGGTGGACGCTCGCCAGTTTGTCGTGGGCGAGGGCGAAGGCCATCTCGTCGCTGGCGTCGAGGCCGGCGAGCATGGCGTGGGCGGATTCGATGAGGCCCTTGACGCGCTTGTGGTCCTTGGAGGCGTAGGAGAGGGTGAGGGCGTGGCCGATGGTGGGCACGTAGGCCTGGTCGGTCGGCTCATTCGGCTTCGGCTCGATCCAGATCTCGATGTTCTTGTCGTAGTCGAGCATCGCGTTGACCGTCTCGAGCAGGCGCTGGTAGGCCAGCTTGGCATCCTTGGCTTCGCGGATGTAGGTGCCTTCGCGGGCGAGCCAGAGCACGATGGCCTTGGAGCCGACGGCGTTGGCGATGTCGATGCACTTCTTGGTGCGATCCCAGGCGTAGGCGCGGTCGGAGGCACTGTTGGAGGTGTAGGCGCCGTCGACGGTCTGGTCGGCGAACCACAGGCGCGGGGCGACGAACTCCGGAGTCAGGCCCTGGTTGGCGAGCATCGCCTTAACCTCGGTGGCCTTCTTCTGGATCTGGTCCGGCGAAAGGCCGTCCATGCCCGGGACGACGTCGTCGTCATGGAACTGCACGCCTTCGAAGCCGAGGGGGCGGTAGAGGGCGAACTTCTCCTCGTGGGGGAAGACCTTGCGGACGTCGCCGCCGAAGGGATCGCCGCCCTCGCTGATGTTCCAAGGGCCGAAAGAGAATCGATAGGTGACAGGGGTGCTCATGGGGAAAGGACTATTCTAACATCCGGCAGGGGAATCGCTACGCTGGGCGTCTCTCGAAGTGGCACTATTATCTCATTTAACCCCTTGCAGGAGGGGTGGTGTCTGATACGAATGACCCTATGAAAGCCATCCGCGAGAAGGTCGAGCTGCCCGAGGGGCACTCCTTCCGCGTCTTGCGTTGGTCGAAGTCATTGCGGGAGGTCGAATGCCTGCTCGGTCCCGGCCGGACCCAGCCTGTCCAGGGCGAGGGCGAACACTGGCACTTCCATAAGGAGGTCGAGCTCACCCTGTTCACGGGCGGGCAGGGTACGCGCTTCGTCGGCGATGCCATCGGTGCCTTCGGCGACGGCGACCTGGTGCTATTGGGCGAGCGACTCCCGCATCACTGGCATACCGCGGGAGCTTCAATCGGCCTTTCGATCCAGTGGCATTTTCCGGAGAGCCACCCCGTCTGGGCGTTTCCCGAGAACCTCGAACTGCGCGAGCTCTTCAAGCGGGCCGAGCGCGGTCTGCATATCCGTGGTCGCACGGCTGTCGCCATCGCGGCGCTCATGCAGGAGGTCGCCCGGAGCAGGGGCGCGGGCCAGCTCGCCACGCTATTGCGTCTCCTTGCTGAAGTCGCTGACGCTCCGGAGTCCGATCTCTCGCTGCTGTCTTCACGCAGTTTCACGCTGAGCGCCGAATCGCATTATCAGAAGGCCATCTCGAAGTCCGTCCAGCACCTCGTGGCGAATTTCCGGGATGAGATCCGACTGGAAGACCTGCTCCGTATCTCCGGGTTGAGCCGGCCGACCTTCGCCCGACAGTTCAAGCAGCACTCCGGCCATAGCTTCAGCGCATTCGTCAATGAGCTACGCCTCCAGGCCGCCCGACGGGAGTTGCGCGACGGTGACCGGAGCGTGCTGGATATCGCCTTGGCCTGTGGCTTCCGCCAGGTGACCTTCTTCAATCGTCTGTTCAAGCGGGAGATGGGGTGTACCCCGGTGGAGTATCGGAAGAAGCAGAGGAGGAAGGGCGGGAAGCGTTGAGGGGGGGGCTGAATAGAGGGCTGAGTTGAGGACTGCGTTGAGGGCTGGGTTGATGGCTGAATTGATGACAGAGGACAGGTGGCAGAGCCCTGAACCTGTACCTGCACCCGAGCAGCCGAACCTGAGACCCCGACGGCCGAGACCTGGGACCTGAAAGAAATGCCCCCATCTCACTATACGGTCCACGGTTTCGGGTAGGGTTGAGCGCCCTCGCTCAACCGCGGCTGACCAAGGGTGGTCAGCCCTGCCTTGGCTGTCTGCTCTGAGCCTCCGGGCCTCTCGTTAGGCTAAATCCGACATCGGCTTCGCTTATTAAGATATGGGCAACCTGGTGACTTTGCCCAATACTTTCCCCAACCCCATGAAACTCCCCGCGCTCCTCCTGCTGGCCGCTGCCTCCGCTTCCTTCGCCGCCGATCCGGCGCTCACGATCTACAACGGCGGTTACGCCGTGGTCCGTGAGACCCTGCCGATCGACCTCAAGTCCGGCGTCAACCAGGTCTCCTTCGCCGGCGCCACCGCGCAGGTCGAAGCGGACTCGGTCATCCTCCGCGACATCGCCGGCAAGGCCGAGTTCCAGATCCTCGAGCAGTCCTACCGCAACGACCCTGTCTCGCAGGCGATGCTGATGTCGCTTTTCGAAGG
>JAURFU010000042.1 GCA_030834165.1 Verrucomicrobiota bacterium | reverse complement strand
CATCTGGCCCTGCCCTACTCGAAAACGTGGCTCAGGCTGCTCTTTTCCTGAGCAGGACGCTTTCCGAGGGCCGTGCCCGCGCCCGATGGCGGACAGCCCTCTAAGTTAGGCCTTCCGACCTGCTGAAAGGGAGCTATCAATTTGCTCAGCGACCCGCGCCTCTGCGCGGACTCACCGCGAACGCCGCCCATGAGACCCAGCCGCCTCCAGACCGTCCTCCTGATGCTCCCGGCATGGGCTTTCGCGCACGTGGTGCTCGTGTTCCGGGTGCTGCCGCAGAACGACCCCTTCGGCGTCTTCAAGGAACCGTTCGCCAAGGTGATCGTCCTCGTGCTCGCGGCGCTCTTCGCCCTCCTCGCCTCGTTCGTCGCCGCCCGCCGCGCGACCGTCCTCGGCTGGAGCCTCCCCCCCGTCCTCGGCCTGCTCATCCACGTGCCATTCGCCGGCGCCGGATTAGCGCTCTGGCTCGCCGCCAGCGGCGACGACACCGAAGGCGAAGCCGCCGCCCCGGTCGCGATGGCGGGACGCCTCGCCGTCCCCTTCTTGCTCGCCGCGGGCGCGGCGGCCGCGCTCACGGCAGGCGTCCAGGCCCTCGCCGACAAGAAGATGCTTCCGCTCGGCCTCGAGCAGACCGGAGGCTACTTCGGATTGGCCGTCTTTTTCGGGCTACCCTTCGCGGTCGGCGTCACCACCGGAGTCAAGGTGCGTCGCGCCGGCGGCAGTTTCGGGCAGGCCCACGCCGCGGCCTTCACGCTGCTGGGCGCGATCCTGCTCATCCTCTGCGGCTGCGCGATGGAAGGCATCATCTGCGTCTTCATGGCCGCGCCCTTCGGCGCCGGCATCACCTTCGTCGGCGCGAGCCTCGGCTATCTGCTCGCCAAGCAACGCATCGCCGACGGCCGGCTGCAGTCCGCCGCCTGGCTGGGCATCCTCGCGATGGTCGGAGTCGAAGGCTGGCATCCGCCGGCGCCGTTGGAAGACTCCGCGACCTCGCAGGTCATCATCAATGCCCCCGCCGAGCGCGTCTGGGCGCAGCTGCATGACATCCGCGACCTACCGCCGACGGAGAATCTCCTTTTCCGATTCGGCGTCGCCCACCCCATGGGCACCGTGACCGACGGACAAGGCGTCGGCGCCGCGCGCCTGTGCAGGCTCAGCACGGGCGACATGCCCGAGATCGTCACGGTCTGGAAGCCCGGACAGGAACTGCGCTTCAAGGTGCTCTCGACTCCGCCTTCGATGCGCGAGCTCGGCTTCTTCGGGAAGACCATCGACGCCGCCCACCTCCACAGCACGTACGCTAGCCTGGACGGAGGCTTCAAACTCGAATCCCTGCCCGGCGGCCGCACCCGCCTGATCGGGGAAAGCCATTATCTCCTGAACCTGTCCCCGGCGTCCTACTGGAACCTCTGGACCAAGGAAATCGTGCGGATGGTCCAGCTCCGGGTGCTTGAACACGTCAAGGGACAGGCCGAAAAGAGCCCTCCGGCCTGAACATCCCGGCAACTTCGCCGCCTCGCCGGAGTTATACCTCACGACACACCTCATGAACTCGAAACGACTCTTCGCGATCATCGGCCTCTGCGCCCTCGGTTACGGCGCCTACGCCGCCTACCAGTGGGCCAAGGGCGACGAAGGCACGGTGGTGAAGAGCACCGCCAAGCGCACCGGCTCGCCCGTGACCAAGCTCGCCACCGAGACCGGCAAGCCCCGCGCCGCCAAGGCCCTCAAGCTGAGCCGCAAGGAAGACGTCGGCACCGAGGTCGAAGAGAAGGACCTCGTGAAGCAGTCCAAGCCCGTCGCGGAGCTCGACGCGAAGTTCGCCACCTGGCGCGACGACGGCCGCAAGGCCGTCGAGGACATGTTCGGCGGCGACCGCCAGAAGATCGGCGACGCCTTCCGCGCGGCGATGCAGAACGAAGAATTCCGCAGCAACTTCGGGCGCATGCGCGAGCTGGAGAACCAGTATCGCGGCGCTTCGGACGACCAGAAGCAGGGCATCATGGACGAACTCTCGACGATCCGCGCCCGCGGGCTCGGCATGCTCAAGCAGGCCGCCGCCGGCGCGCCCGCCGCGAACCAGCCGACGGTCACCATCACCGGTCCCGGCGTCGTGACACCCGCGGGCAACAACGGCGCCGCTCCGGGCGCGACCGACGCGCCGGCTCCCGCCCCGGCCGCGCCGGTGGTCTTCCAGTAAGCCCCCTTCCGGCCTACCCCGATGTTCGCCTCCTTGGGCCGCCGTCCGCTGGTGAGCACCTTCCTCGGGCTCGCCGTGGTCGGTCTGGCCGCATGGTGGCTCCACGACGCCGACGAAGGATCGACGAAGGCGCCGAGCGCCCGTTCCGCCCGCGCTCCGGCCGGCGGCAACACATCCGCCCAAGGCGCCGTCGGCGCCCCGCGCAGCGCCCGCGCCCTCGGGCTCGACGCGCAGGCGGACATCTCCGTCGACAGCCGCCCGCCCGACGCCCGGCGCGAGAACATCATCCGCGAAGGCCTGGGCACGATCCAGGAACTGAAGTTCATGCACCCGCAGGTCTTCGACGGCGCCGCGAAGCGCTGGGGCCAGGACCCGAAGGTCAAGGCCCTCGTCGAAGAATGGAAGTCGATCGAGGCCGGCTGGAAGACGCAGGACGAAGCCGCCAAGGCGGCGCAGCTCCCCCGTATGCAGGCCATGTGGAACGAGGCGTTGGGCCTGCTGCGCTCCGAGGTCGAACGTTCGGCGAACGAGGCCGGCGTCAAGTAGTCGCGAATCGCGCGAGCGCCACGCGGAGCTCCGTCAGCACGGCCTGCGCGCCCGAAGCCCGCGTGCGGAGCGCCCGTGGCTTCGTCCATGTAGAGGTCGCGGCGGACTTCGATCATCACGGACCAGAGCCGCGGTTCGCGGCCGAAGCACGCATCGGGCACCATCGCGCCGCTGAACGGCACGTCGACGCCGACCTCGTAGCCGCGCCCGCGGAAGAAATCCACGACGACGTCGCGCAGCGCGGGCGGCGTATGGCCGGGTTGCGTGCCGACGCCGATCTCGGGCGAAGGGCCGGCGGAGACCTGCGTGGGCAGCGGACCCGTCGGATAGGAATGCGCGTCGAGGACGAGGCAACGACCGAAGCGCGCGAGGCGGGCGGCCGCGGCCGCGTCGAGCCGGCGGTGGTGCGGCCAGTAGTGACGCGCCATCAGCTCCGCGCGGCGCGCCGGCGTGAGCGCGCGGAGCGGACGGCCGTCGGCGGTGCGGAGATACGTCGCCCCCATGCCGAAGGCGGCGCAGCGCTCCTGCGCGTCGTCGGCGAAGCGCTCGACGTCGACGACCAGGCGCGAGACCTCGGCCCGCACGAAATCGTCAGGCGTCAGCCCTTCGGCGTAGAGCGCCGCCGTATGCGCGTCGGTCAGGCGCAGGATTTCCGCCCGCAGTTCCGCCTCCGGGAGCAGGAAGTCCGCGTTTGCGTCCGGGGGGATGATCGTCGAATCGTGCGGAAGATGAAGGAGCAACGGGGTCATCGGCGGCCTTACCTTAAGCCCGGATCAAGCCCGGTCGCACGCCGCCGGCGTGTCATAATTTAATTTAAAAAGCTGCAACTCTTCCGGCAAGCAGGGGTTTCATGCCTGCACCCCCATACCTATCATGAAGATCAAACTCGCACTCCTCCTGGCCCTGATCACCTCGGCCGGCCTCCTCGCTCAGGACGCTCCCAAGCCCGACGCCCCGAAGGGCGACGCCCCCGCCAAGAAAGGCGAAGGCAAGGGCGACAAGGGCGGCAAGAAGCAGATGGGCCCGCAGCGCCCGGAATCCGTCGACGAAGCCACCTGGAAGAAGTTCGGCGAAGCCATGAAGGCCGCTCAGAAGGATGAAGCCGTCGTCAAGGCCAAGGAAGCCAAGGACGAGAAGGCCGTCCGCGAAGCCATCAAGGCCGCCGTCCTCAAGGCTGACGCCTCCCTCGAAGCCGTCTTCAAGGCGCTCGACGAAGCTCGCGCCAAGGGCAAGGGCAAGGGCGACAAGGGCGGCAAGGGCAAGGGCGGCGACAAGGGCGGCAAGAAGCCCGAAGCCAAGTAATCCACGGATCACAGGCCCGATCAAGACCCCGGTTCGCCGGGGTCTTTTGTTTGGCATAGGTGACGGCGGGTGGCGGTAAGCGGTGGGCGGATGGGAGTTCGAAGGAGAACCGGAGACCGGATGATCGGCTGGGGTCATGCATTCTCAGGTGAAGGGAGACGGCCGCGGCAATCAGCTCTCCGGGTTTCGGCTGCTAGCATCTGGCACCCGGCAGCCAATGGCCGATCCACCGGCTGCTGAACGGCTGATACCCGGATGGCTGTCACTCGTCACCTATTCTGCCCATCCGCTATCCGCTTACCGCCAACCGCTGATAACTTTGATCGGCAAATCAGCCTCTTTTGGCCGTTATTCGAATTGTTACGGATATGTGACGGCGGGGAAACATCTCCGCGATGGCCCAATGACGGATTGCGCAGCGAAAGACGAGGTCATCTAACCCATTCAGCGCAGGCATCTCCCTGCGCACATCACCCACACCAAAATCCGAATGTTACGATTGTTACGAATGAAAGACACCTTCGCCTTACTGGTCGCCTGCGCCGCCCTGCCCTTGGGCGCGCAGACTCAGCCCGCCGGCTCCGGCCGACCGGCCGCGGAGCCTTCGCTCAAGGAGCGGTTCGAGGACCTCGGACTGGTCTACCAGGACAAGCAGGCCAAGGGACTCCAGGAACTCTGGGTGCTCGGCCGCTACCACGGCCACTATCACGACACGAGCGGCGTCGATCGCAGCGACAGCGCCTTTGAAAGCCGGCGCGTCCGTCTGGGCTTCCAGGCCAGGATGTACGATCACCTGACGATCCATGCGCAGGCGATCAGCGGCAGCGACTTCGAACCGGCTTACAACGGCTTCACCGAACTCTGGGCGCGCTGGGAGTTCGACCCGGCCCTGCAGCTCACCGTCGGCCAGCAGAAGCACCGCTTCACGCACGACCGCAACGTCTCCAGCCGCTACCTCAGCTTCATGGAGCGCTCGATGTTCACCAACATGACGGGCCTGGATTACACCCCGGCCGTGACGCTCTCCGGCCGCGTGGGCAAAGCCGACTACTACGCCGGGGTCTTCTCGAACCTCGCCGAGCGCGACATGTGGGATTCGTTCACGGAGCTGCATTCCGGATGGTCGGCGCTCGCCGCCCTGACCTATGACCTCGGCCACCTCGGCGGCGCGGATTCGGCGGCCTTCTACGGCAGCCTTCTGCACAGCGAGGCGAAGGTCGGCGCCACCAACCTGACCCGCTTCGATGACGCCGCTTCCGCGGCGCTCATCATCACGGAAGGACCGGTGGCCGTCGTGACCGAGGTCACCGCGGGTTTCGGCGGCTCCAAAGGCGATGCGATCGGCCTCAACCTCCAACCCAGCGTCTTCCTCACGGACAAGCTCGAACTGGTGTCCCGTTATCAACTCGCCAGCGCCAGCCAGACGGGCGGATTGCGCAGCCAACGCCGCTATGAATCCGTCGCCGGCCTGCCCAACGGGGAGCACTACCAGGCGACCTACCTCGGTCTGAACTACTACGTGGCCGGCCACCGGCTCAAGCTGCTCACAGGCGTGGAGCACGCCCGCATGAACAACCAGGACGCCTTCACCGTCTTCGCCGGCGTCCGCATGTTCTTCGGCCCGCACTCCAACGCCCCCTACCCGGGCAACAAGCTGCTCAAGGGAATCTGGTGATCGACGGGTAGGGACGGCTCTCCGAGCCGTCCACCGTCCGGCGGGTTCGGAGAACCCGCCCTTCCCACGGCAGGTGTTGGCGGCTGGGAACATAGCCGCTCAAAGGGAAACCGGAGACCGAGGGCCGGCAGAGGAGCTAATTCCATTCAGGTCTCAGGTCCCGGCCGTCGGGTATCTGGTCCAGGTATTCAGGTTCAGGCACGGGTGGCGGGAAATCTGTCATCTGACCATTTCAGGTGGCGGGACTTCTGTCCTCTGCCCTCGATTCAGCCCGTGTTAAAGCTATGTCGTGACGCGGTCCCGACCCTACCCCGAAGCAAACTAGGGCAGCACGCGGTGCTGCCCCTACCCCAAGGCATGCACACCCCCGATACTCGATACTCAATACTGCATACTCTAGGAATACCCATCCGCCGACCGCTAAAACCTTTTCAAAGTCCCGGTGTTCCATGGGTATGCAACACCTTGCCCTGCTCTCCGCCTGCCTCGCCTCATTATCGCTCCTCGCCGCCGATGCGCCGAAGACGGAGACGCCCGCGACGAAGCCGGCCGAGAAACCGGCGGTGCCGGTGAAGAAGAAGAAAGGTCTCGACGCCCCGGAGATCCCGGCCGGCATCTCGCTTTCCGATGGCGTGAAGCTGCAGGAAGCCTGGATCAAGGCCGAGCACGACGAAGACTTCAAGTCAGCCGTGGCCAAGCTCGGCGGGACAGGGGAGAAGGAGAAGAAGGGCGAGAAAAAGAAGCCGGGCGGAAAGGAAGGCCGGGAGGCCGTCGACGCCGCCCGCGTGAAGGCGATGCAAAAGGCCGACCCGAGCCTCAACGTCGAGGTCATCCGCGCTTACGTCGCCTCGACCCGCCAGAAGAAATCCGACGTCGCCGGCAAACCGAAGAAGAAGTGAGGCGGCGGCGAAGCCGCTGCGAGTCGATGGCTGAGTCGATGACAGAGGACTGAATCGAGGGCTGAATGGATAAAAGCACCAGCAAGACTAAATCCGACCAAAAGAATCCCGAGGCTCCCTCTTCAGGTGGCGGGTGGCAGCCCCGGGTGGCGGTACGAATGAACTGCGACCACTGTCATCGACGCAGCCATCTGTCATCGATCCAGTCATCTACCCAGCCCTAGTCACAGCTATGTCGTGACGCGGTCCCGACCCCATCCGAGTCGAACTAGGGCAGCACGCGGTGCTGCCCCTTCCCTGAGGCAAGCACTCCCCCATGCTCGATACTCAATACTCCACACCCTCGGCATTCCCAACCGCATACCGCCAACCGCCAGAACCTTTTAAGGTTCTCGGTGTATAATTGCCATGCGTCCCTTTGCCCTGCTCGCCCTCGTCCTGCTCGCGCCTTGCGTTTTCGCCGCCGAAGAAACCGCGGCCAAGCCGGCCAAGAAATCCGCCCGCGTAGGCGCAGCCCTTCCTGAGAGCGTCGCCGGCGTCCCCGACGAACAACTGACGAAGATCCGCCGCGCGCTCATGGCGACCTACGGCGACGAAGCGATCGCCGCCGCCCGCAAGCGTCTGGCCGACCTCAAGGACCGCACCCGTTTCGTCAAAGGCCGCAACGAAGCCGAAGACCTGCGCGTCGAATTCGAAACCGCCCGCGACGCCATGGTGAAGGCCACGCTGGCGGCGGTCCAGAAATTCGACCCCACCATCGAAAAGGACCCGCTGGTCCTGACCCTCAACGCCATCGAAGAGCTGGTGAAGAAGCGCGGCCAGGAAGCCGCACGGGCCGCCCAAGCCAAGGCCAGCGAGGCCGAACGGGCCGCCGCCAAGGAGAACAAGGAGGCGAATCCCTCCGCAGCGCCTGCGGCCGAAACGAAGCCCGAGGCGCCCAAGGCGATGACCCCGGCCGAGCTGCTCGCCGACGTCGAAGGCGTCTCCGCCGACGACATGAAGAAATTCCGCATCGCCGCCCTCAAGGCGCAGCGCGACCCCAGGGTGAAGGAGGTCAAGGCCAAGCAGACCCAGCTCCGTAAAGAAGCGGAATTCCTCTCCCAGGAAGAAAAGAAGAACCTGCGGGGGGAATTCGAAGCCCTGGTGATCGACCTGCGCAAGGCCCAGGAAGCCGCCATCGCCGAAGCCGCTCCTTCGCTCTCCAAGGAGACCATCGTCACCATCCTCAATACCGTCGAGGACCGCGCCCGGCAGGCCGCCGCCAAGGCCGGACCCAAGGGCGCCACGAAGACCCCCCTGAAGCCTTTCCCGTTCGGGGAGAAGAAATAGTCCTCTATCCTAACAACAACTTTCCCCTCCTCCGGGTGTTACACATTGGACTATCCCCACCCCTATCCCGCCCATAACCATGAAACAACTCCTCCCCCTCCTCCTCGCCGCCGCCGTCGGTTCCGCCGCGACATATTTCGTCATGGACGCCAAACAGTCGACGGCGGTCGTCCAAGCCCCGGCCGAAAAGACCGCTGAGCCTAGGTTCGCCGCGAAGGGTGCGCCGAGCGCCGAAGCTCCGGCCGGCGAGGCGCCGCGCAAGCAGGGCGCGCCGAAGTTCGGCGGCAAGGCGGGCGGCTTCCTGCCCGAAGAGATCGAAGGCGTCACCGCCGAGCAGCTGAACAAGTGCAAGGTGGCGATGTTCAAGGCCTTCCAGGACGACGGCGTGAAAGCCGCGCGCGAGAAACTCAACGAACTCCGCAAGGAAGCCGAATATGCTTCCGACGACGAGAAGAAGAACCTCCGTCCGCAGTTCGAAGAAGCCGCGCTGGACATCCGCAAGGCCACGAAGGAAGCGATCCTCGCCGCCGACGCAGACCTGGACGGCGACGTCGTCGACAAGGTCCTCGATGCGGTCGAAGAACGCATGAAGCAACGCGGCGGCCAGGGCTTCCAGAAGGGGAAGAAGTGACGCTTCCGCCGAGAAGATGGCGGAGTCGATGACGGATGGCTGCATCGAGGACTGAATCGAAAAAGCACCGACTTAGATTCGGTCCGACCCAAGATTACTGACGCTTTCAATTAAGTTAGCGGGTGGCGGCCCCGGGCGTCAGGCGGGAGGTATCCTGACCTGCGTACTCTGCCATCGATGCAGTCATCTGTCATCGACTCGGTCATCCGTCATCGATCCTCACTTCACCCTCTCAAACACCGCCTTCAGTTCCGCGTCCGTGAGCGGGCGGTCCCAGAGGAGGAAGCGGGCGATCTCGCCATCGAAGGATTCCTTGCCGGGATGCTGGATCGCGTCGCGCTCCTGCCCGATCGCGAGTTTCGAGGCGTCGGCCTTGGGATTGACCGGGAAACGGGCGGTCGCGCAGGGCTTCAGGTCATTGACGAAGAATTCGAGCGTGGCCTCGGCGTGGCCCGCGCCCATGCGGCCGGCGAGCAAGTGGAAGCGGCCCTCCGCGAGCTTCGGTCCGACGAGCTTGGGGTTATTGACGTCGAAGCGGCCGAAGGTGAGGCCGTTGCGCGCCCCCCACCAGACGGTGTTATCGTCGTCGAGGCATCCCCAGAGTCCTTCGTATTTCTGGCCGTTGCGCAGGTTGCCGAAGAAGGAATTCACGTCCTTGAGCCCGACGCGCTGCGGGTAGACCTTGATCACCGCGACCCACGTGCAACCGGAACCCCGGATGAGTCCGTCGAACGCCGACTCATCATGACAGACGAGTTCCTGCTGGCGGAAGGAAAGCGACGGCACGTTGCCGGCGAGCACCGTCGGCAGACCCGACGTCGGCTCCGCCCGGCCTTTCGGCTGACCGACGAAAGCACGCGTCGCATCCGGCCCGACTTGATTCGCCCAGGCGGGCACGCGGCCTTGCGCGTCAAGCGTCACGCCCTTGGCGGCATCGAGATCGACCAGCAGACCAGACGAAGGAATGCCAGCGGACAGACACGAGACGGCGCAGAGCGAGGCAACGAGACGGAGAATCATGGGGAAAGCCGTATTGAGGACTGGGTTGCGGGCTGAATCGAGGATGCAATAGGCCGCATACAGGGCTAGAGCCAGGGCTGGGGCTAGGGCCAGACAAGCTGACCAGCTGATCAGTTGGCTGGCTGGCCAGGGAGGGACGGCTCTCCGAGCCGTCCGCATTCGGCGGGTTCGGAGAACCCGCCCTACCCGAGGCATCATCAGGTTCGGGACTCAGGCCCTGAATCTGGACCTAATTTCCGATTCATGATTACTAGCCCTGGCCCTAGCCCTAGCCCTCCTGCAGCCCTCTTTCTGTCTGGAACTCCCCTGCCCGCCTGACATCTAATCTCCCCATGTCCCCTCGTGTCCTCCCCCTCCTTGGACTGTCCCTGCTGGCCGCCCTGACCGGCCGCGCCCAGTCCGCCGATACGGTCTTCGTCGAAGCCGAATCCTTGGCCGTCCATGGCGGCTGGAAGATCGATACCGCCTTCACGAACATCGTCGGCTCCCCCTACCTCCTGGCCCACGGTCTCGGGAAGCCCGTCGCCGATGCGACCGGCACCGTCCGCATCCCCGCCGCGGGCGAATACCGCGTCTGGGTCCGCACCAAGGACTGGGTCGCCCACTGGAAAGCCCCGGGCACCCCGGGACGCTTCCAACTGATCGTCAACGGCCAGCCCGTCGCCGCCGAATTCGGCGCCAAGGGCGCCGAGTGGCACTGGCAGGAAGGCGGCAAGGTCGCGTTGCCCGCCGGCGACGTGAAGATCGCGCTGCATGACCTGACCGGTTTCGCCGGCCGCGCCGACGCCATCCTCTTCAGCAAGGACGCCTCCTTCGCTCCGCCCGAAGGCGCGGCGCTCGTCGCCGCCCGCTCGAAGTGGAACAGCCCCAAGGGCGCCGAAGACCAGGGCGAGTATGACCTCGTCGTCGTGGGCGGCGGTTACGGCGGCCTCGGCGCCGCGCTCTCCGCCTCGCGTCAGTCCCTGAAGGTCGCCTTCATCCAGGACCGCTTCGTCCTCGGCGGCAACGGCAGTTCCGAGATCGGCGTCTGGGCGATGGGCGGCACCACCCGCGGCAAATACCCGCACCTCGGCGAGATCATCGAAGAGATCGGCGACCGCTCGCCCGACAGCCCGGGCCGCGTCGACAGCTTCGGCGACGAACTCAAGGAGCAGGTCGTCCGCAAGGAGAAGAACATCAGCCTCTTCCTCGGCCATTTCGCCACCGGCGTCGTGATGGCCGGCAACCGCATCGCCGCCGTGAAGGCCATCGACGTCAAGACCGGCCGCGAGAAGGTCTTCCGCGCCAAGTTCGTGGCCGACACCACCGGCCACGGCTGGGTAGGCGCCTACGCCGGCGCGACCTTCCGCACCGAGCCGAACAAGCGCATGGGCATGTCCAACATGTGGTTCTACCAGGACGAGGACCAGGTTTCGGCCTGGCCCGCCACCCCGTGGGCGCTGCCCCTCGAGATGGGCGACTTCCCGCTCCTCCAGAAGTCGAAATCCAAGATCGACGACAAGCCCTTCATGAAGGCCGAGTGGTTCTGGGAGTCCGGCTTCGACAAGGATCCCATCAAGGACCTCGAATACATCCGCGACTGGAACTTCCGCGCGATGTACGGCGCTTTCTCCGCCCTCAAGAACGGCCCGCAGAAGGACAAGTACGCCAAGGCGGAGCTCAAGTGGGCCTCGCACGTCGGCGGCCCGCGCGAATCGCGGCTCTTCGACGGGGACATCATCCTGAACAAGCAGGACATCGTCGAACGCAGGGAATTCGACGACGGCTGCGTGCCCACGACCTGGGACATCGACCTCCACTACGCCAAGGAACAGTATGCGAAGAAGTTCCCGGACAATCCGTTCATCTCCCGCGCGGCCTTCGGCTACGTCGACGCCAGCGGCAAGCACATCGCCGCGGTCGACCGTCGCAACGGCTACCCCCTGCCCTACCGCCTGTTCTACTCGAAGAACATCAGCAACCTGTTCTTCGCCGGCCGCCACATCTCCGTCACGCACGAAGCCCTCGGCACCGTGCGCGTGATGCGCACCATCGGCATGATGGGCGAAGTCGTCGGCAAGGCCGCCTACCTCGCCGTCCGCGAGAACACCGACCCGCGCGGCGTCTACCAGAAGCACCTGCCCGACCTGATCAAGCTGATGGAACAGCCCGGCCGCATGCGTCGCGCCGACCTCCGCTCCGACCTCTTCCTCGACGCCTCCATCGCCGACTTCAAGGAACTGCCCGTGGGCCGCATGAACATGGACCTCCAGAAAGGCCAGCCGACCAAGCTCTCGGAGGACGACCTCAAGGAATTGGCCAAGCTCGGCGGTATCGTCGTCGACGACGCCCAGGCGAAGTACGAAGGGAAGTGGACCGCCGGCCATGGCCTCGCCCACCTCGGCGCCGGCTACCACTACGCGGCCGGCAAAGGCAACCGAGCCACCTACGCCCTCGAGGTCAAGGAAGCCGGCAAGTATGAGCTCCGCGGCTACTGGGAAGGCCATGAGAACCGCTCGCCCAACGCCGTGCTCACGATCAACCGCGCCGGCGAGAAGCCGGTGACCCTGCGCCTCAACCAGACGACCGGCTCGGTCGACAAGGCCGTCGTGCTCGGCAAGTTCACCTTCGCCGCCGGCACGCATTCCCTCGTCCTGTCGTCCGACGGCGCCAAGGGCAACGTCCACGCCGACGCCTTCCAGCTCGTCCTCGCCGAGTAAGCGATGGTGTCGCCCCGCGTCAGCGCCTGGCTGGTCAGAGGCTGGCGTCTCGGGGCGCTCCTCCTCGCCGCCCTGCTGCTGCAGCGCACGACCCCGGTCACGGAGTCCGCGCTGACGCGGCTGGGCCTCGCCGACGCGAAGGCGTTCTTCCCGGAGGCGCGCCGCCTGAAGTCCGGCCCGAGCCAGACGCTGCTCGTCGAGGACCAGTTCGGCAACCGGCTGGGCCGGCTGCTCACCACCTCCCCCGACGCCGACGCGATCCTGGGCTACGCCGGCCCGAGCAACGTGCTCGTCGCCCTCGACCTGCGCGACCAGATCGTCGGCACGCGCATCCTCTCCAGCCAGGACACGCCCGAGCACGTCGACCGGCTGCGCCGCTCGGCGGCCTTCGACGATTCGTTCAAATCCTGGCGGCCTTCGGCCCAGCCCGCCCCGAAGCTCGACGGCCATGCGGGCTCGACGCTCACGGCCTACGCCATCGCCGAATCCATCCAGCAGCGGCTCTCAGGCAACTACGTCTCCCTTCGTTTTCCCCTGCCGCTCACGCTGAAGGAGGTCCGGTCGGCCGGCTTCCCTGACGCGGCGGCCTTCGAACCCAACGTCCCGCGCCTCGGCTGGAACCTCGTGCGCGCCGCCGACCGCGCGCACCTCGGCTACGTGGTGCGCTCCTCCCCTTCGGCCGACGAGGTCCTCGGCTACGCCGGCCCGAGCGAGACGCTGATCGCCGTCGAGCCCGACGCGCACCGCCTGCGCAAGGTCGTGCTCCGTTCGACGTATGACACCTCCGACTACGTCAGCCGCATCCAGGACGAGGAGCCCGACCCGCAGGGCCGCACCTACCTCTCGAAGCTGACGCAATGGGATGTCCGCCAATGGTCGGAGTTCGACTTCCGCAAGGCCGAGCTCGACACGGTCGCGGGCGCGACGCTCACGAGCTACGCGATCGCGAAGGGGTTGCAGACGCGCTTCGCCGACGACCAGCAAGGCGGCAAGCGCGAGCGTGAGGCCGCCGTCCAGCGGTGGAAGTCCGTCGCCCTCGCCGGCTTCGTCCTCGGCGCGCTGCTGATGACGTTCACCTCGCTCCACGCCCGCCCGTGGATTCGTCGCGCGTGGCAGCTTCTCCTCGTGGGAGGATTGGGGCTCTGGCTGGGGCAGCTGCTTTCGCTCTCGCTCTTCGCCGGCTGGGCCCGCCACGGCCTGCCTTGGGGCACCGCCCCCGCCCTGCTGGCCTTGGCCGCCGTGGGCCTGCTGATTCCCTGGGCCGCCCGCCGGCAGACCTATTGCCACCAAGCCTGCCCCCATGGGGCCGCCCAGGAGCTCCTAGGAAGCTTCAGAAGCCTCCATGTGGCCGTCCCCGCCCGTTGGCATGGTTGGCTGGGCAAACTGCCCTCCTTGGCCCTCGCCGGGGCCTTTCTGGCCGCCCTGGCCTGGCCTCGCTGGTCCCTGGGCGAGGCCGAGCCCTTCGACGCCTGGGTCCTCGGCACCGCCGTGGCGATCCCCCTGGGTCTGGCCGTCGTCGGCCTGCTGGCCTCGGTCTTCATCCCGCAAGCCTACTGCAAATACGGCTGCCCGACCGGCGCCCTCCTGAAGTTCGTACGCACCCGCAACGCCGACGAACGCTGGGCCCGCCGCGACTCGCTCGCCGCCTTGGTGCTGGCCGTCGGCGCCGCGGCCGCCTTCTTCCCGCGCGGCGACGACGTCCCGCCCGATCCGGCCGAAGCCGCCGCCCGTCGTCCCGTCACCGAACTCCATGGCGCCGCGTTCGGCACGACCTGGACCATCAAGGCGCGCGGCGACCAGGTCGACGCCGAGCTGCTCAAGCGCGAACTCGAAGCGGAGATGAACCGGGTCGAGTTCTCGCTCTCGCACTGGCGCGACTCGTCGGCGACCGCGGACTTCAACCACCTCGAATCCACGCAACCCTTCGGCATCACGCCCGAACTCGCCGTGCTCACCGAACTCGGGCTCAGCCTCAGCCGCGCCACGGACGGCGGCTTCGACCTCACCGTCGCTCCGCTGACCTCGCTCTGGGGCTACGGCCCCGCCGGCCAGCGGCCGGCGCCCACGCCCGGGCAGATCCGCGAGACCCTGGGCTACGTAGGCTGGAAGAAACTCACGCTGGACCAGGCCAACCTCACGCTCGCGAAGCAGCACGAAAAACTCAGCCTCGACCTCGGTTCGCTGCTGCAGGGCTACGCAGCCGACCAGGCCGCCCAGATCCTGCGCCGCGAAGGCCTCGAAGAATTCCTGATCGAAGTCGGCGGGGAAGTGCTCGCGGCGGGCACCTGGCGCGTCGGCCTCGAGGATCCCTTCCAGCCGCGCATGACCATGGAGACCGTGGTGCTGACCGACCGCGCGTTCAGCGTCTCGGGACTCTACCGCGCCCGCAAGGCGGCCGCCGGCAAGCCGGTCTCGCACATCATCTCACCCCTGACCGGCGAACCCGTCGTGCCGACCCTCGAACTCGCCGCGGTCTTCCACCCCTCCTGCGCGCAGGCCGACGGTTGGTCCACCGCGCTCATGTCCGTCGGCTTCGAACAGGCCAAGCTCATCGCCGAACGCGAGAACCTCGACGTCATCCTGGTCACCCCGGACAAGCAGGTGTGGCGACGGGGAACGGCGAAGTAACGAGGACTGAATCGAGGACAGATGACGGATGGCTGAGTCGATGATGGCTCAGGTAGGGCCGGCACTGCGTGCCGACCTAGCTGCATCCCGTTCGCCCCCCTGCGGCGACACTAGGTCAGTACGGAGTGCTGCCCCTACCTCGATGCCTTCGCCCCCCATACTCGATACTCCATACTCTCTGCATATCTCTCCCAACCGCTAACCGCTTACCTCCGACCGCCGTCTTGCTTGATCGATTTGACGAACGTCAGTTGCGGGGCGTGCTTGCTGGTGTTCCAGCCGCCGGGCTCGGCGGTGTAATGGGCGGCGACGAACTTGTCTCCGACGATGCGGAAGACGTAGCACTCGCAAGGGTAACGCGGACCGGGGAACGGCTTGCCGTCCTTGGCGTCGGGCTTGAACGCGCCGGCGGAGAAGCAATCGAACCGCGGACCCTGCCCGCCGAAGTCGGCATAGTCCTTGTCCTCGGGGAACTTGAGCCGGGTGATGTCGTGCGTATGTCCGTGGAGGAGCGCGATGATGTTATGCTCCTTGATGGCCTCGTAGAAGGCCTTGCGCTTCGCCTGGTCCCACCAGGTGCTGCGGGCGCCGAAGTCGAGGTGCTGGACGATGACCACCGGCTCGGTCCGTCCGATCCTGGCCAGCTGGGCCTTGAGGTAGGTCAGGCTCGCTTCCGGATTCCACATCGAACTCTCCTTCGCCCCTTCCTTGGCGCCATCGCCGCCGTAGAGGTTAACGTTGATGAAGTGCACGCCCTGCCAGTTCCAGGAAGTATGCAGACCGTCTTCCGAAGCGGTGACGAGGCCGGCCGCGGCCATCTCCCGGTTGCGCAGGCGCAGGCCTTGGCGGACCGGCCCGGCGTTGCCGCCGTCATGGTTGCCGGCGAGCGCGAAGGTCGGATACTTCGCCGGCGTCGTGCCCTTCCAAGGGAAGAGACGGTCGAAATCGGCCCACTGGGCGGCGTTGCCGACCTCGGTGAGGTCGCCCGCGACGATCATGCCGAGCGGACGAGGCACCGGCCCCTTGCCCTTCATCGCCTCGGCCACCGGGCCCGCCTGCCACGCCGTCCCCGGCACCTGGGCGAGGACCTCCAAGGTCTTGGCGACGTGCGCGTTGAACTCGTCGGAGCCGAACGGCGGCGTCGTCTTGCGGTAGTTCATCCCCACGTGCGTGTCGGAGACGAGGTAGAACGTCACGTCGCGGGCCGGTTCGGCCGCGGACAAGGAGCCGACGGCGAGCAACAGGGCCGTCGTGAGGGTCAGGATGCGTCGGATCATGGAAAATTCAGGCGGGACGGAGGACGGGAGCACCGTCCTCGACGACGAACGTCGCGCGGGTCAGCAGCGGCGCCCCGGGCTTGGTGACGTAGGCGACGGCCCGGTAATCGGTGCGCCAGGCCTTGGGCGTGACCTCGCAGACGAGGTAGCCGCGCTCGGTGCTGTGGAACTTGACGAACGGGTTCTCGCGGTAGGTGTCCGCCAGCGTCTTGGGCGCGAGCGCGCCGTCGCCGCCCGAGGTGATCGAGGTGCCCACGAATTCCGTGCCGACGGAGCCCTGTTCCGGACGCTCGAAATCCAGGACGAGCTCGTTCGCCCAGTTGGCATGGATGTCGCCGGTCAGCACCACGGGATTGCGGACCTGCGCGTCCCGGAAATACCGCAGGAGGTTGCGCCGCTCGAACTCGTAGCCCGGCCACTGGTCCATCTGGAACGCCTCCTCGGGGCCGGCCTTACGGTCCACGTGGCCGACCATGACCTGCTGAGCCAGGACGTTCCAGCGCGAGGGCGAACCCTGCAGCCCCCGGAAAAGCCATTCCCGCTGGGCCTTGCCGAGCATCGTCCCGGCGGGGTCCATCTGCACCGGGTCGTTGGGATGATGGCCGTCGCCCATGGGCTGGTCGGTGCGATACTGGCGGGTGTCGAGGACGAAGAAATCGGCGAGCCGGCCGAAGGGGATGCGGCGGTAGAGCAGCATGTCCGGCCCCTTGGGCAGCGCGGCGCGGCGCAAGGGCATGTGCTCGTAATAGGCCTGATAGGCGGCCGCGCGGCGGCGCAGGAAGGAGTCGCGACCGACACCCTTCTCTTCCGAGACGTCGCCGGCGCAGTTGTTGTCGAATTCGTGGTCGTCCCAGGTGAGGATCCATGGCGCGAGCGCGTGCATCCGGGCCAGCGCGGGATCGCCGCGGTACTGGGCGTAGCGCACGCGGTAATCGCCGAGCGACATGATCTCGTCGCCGAGGTGCTTGCGGACCTTCTTGTCCTGCCCCTTGTATTCGTAGATGTAGTCGCCGAGGAAGACCACCGCGTCGAGGTCCTCCTTGGCCATGTGGTCGTAGGCCGTGAACAGCCCCTGCTCGAAGTGCTGGCATGAGGCCACGGCGAAGCGGAGCTTCGCGGCATCGGCCTCGCGGCGCGGGAACGTCCGGGAACGTCCGACCGGACTGACCTCGCCGCCCGCCTTGAAACGATACCAATACCAACGGTCGGCCGCGAGCCCTTCGACTTCGACGTGGACCGAGTGGCCCCACTCCGGCGTGGCGACATGGACGCCCTGGCGGATGACCTTGGCGAACTGCTCGTCTTCGGCCACCTGCCAGCTGACTTCGACGGGCGCGGCGGCCATCCCGCCGTCGGGCTGCAGCGGCCGGGGCGCGAGTCGCGTCCAGATCACGAAGCCATCGGGTGCGGGATCGCCCGACGCGACGCCGAGCGTGAAAGGATAGGCGTCGAGCTTGGAGCCCAGGAACGGGCGGCCGAAAGAGCGCTGCGTCGAAAGGGCCGCCACCGAAAGCCAAGCCGCGCCGACGGTCACGAAGGAGCGACGGTCGAAACGGGCTGCCCCGGGGATGGGGTGCAGGGGCGGGGTCATGGGAAAGACCTTACCCCGGGCGAGAGCCGGGGGAAGATTAAAGGTGGAGGCATCAGGGCGGGCGGAGCCTTCCCACCGTCCGTCCGCCCTCGGACGTGATGGCCGTCACGTCCGAGCTTGGTTTCACACGCGGGCACGAAAAAGGGCGGCCGAAGCCGCCCTTCCCTTTTCACCCTCGGGACCTCGAGTCCTGAGGCCCTCGTGCGTTCAGGCCTTCTTCTCCTGGCGCCTGCGACGGCGGAGGGCGGCGGCCGCGAGGGCCAGCGCACCGAGGCCGAAGCCGTAGGTCGAGGGCTCGGGCACCGCCGTGAGCGTGATCGCCCCGGCGTTGAAGTCGATCGACCAGAGGCCGGCGTCGGAAGCGGAGCCGTTCGCGTAGGTGAACTCGCTGGCGTCGAACGTGAACAGGTCGCTCACGTTCGCGCCCAGCTGCGAATTCGCGACGTCGTAGCTGCCGATGGTGAAGGAGGTGAACTCCAACGGGCTGGCCGGCTTCACCAGGGTCGCGTCGCCGAACGCATTGGCCCCGCTCATCGAGACCAGCTTGATAGTGATCCGGTTGGCCGAGCTCGCACCGGTGAGGTCCACGGCGCCGAGATCCAGTCGGTCATACCCCACGCCCAATCCGGCCGGGAGGCTCCAAAGCTTGAAATCG
>JAURFU010000041.1 GCA_030834165.1 Verrucomicrobiota bacterium | reverse complement strand
CTGGTGCTCAACGGCGGACTTACCTACCTCGAAACGTCAGGTACGATGGACGCTTCCAGCGTCACCATCAACCGCGGGGCAAGCTTCCTCATCAGCAACAACGGGACGACCCGGTCCAGCGCCCGGCTGCCTGACACCATGTCCCTGACGCTCAACTCGGCCGACGGTTCGTGGAACGGCGAAACCCGCCCGAGCGGCTTGGCCATTCGCACCGACCAGAACGCCACGACCAATGAGACGATCGGCGTCCTGACCCTGGCCTCGGGAGCCAGTTATTTCCGGGGGGATGCCTCGGGCACCACGGGCGTCGCGGGCATCATCGCCTCCAATGTCGTCCGGTCCAACGGCGCCACCTTCGCCCTCCGTGGGCGCAACCTCGGGAGCAGTTCGGGCAACCGCAACTTCCTCCGGGTCGTCAGCGGTTCGGCCGAAGAGACGGCCTTCGTCGCCTCGCTCGTGGGCGGAGCCGGCGCCGCCGGCGCCAAGAACATCCCCATCGTCCCCTGGGCGATCGGGGAGACCCAGGACGCCAACCTCGTCGACGCCAACATGGGCAACTCGCTGGTCACCTACGTCGCGACCAGCGGTTCCGGCTACGGCCTGCGCCCCCTCAGCCTCACCGCCGAGTACGCGACTTTCACCAACAAGTCGGCGAACACCGACAACGTCCGCGAGTCCCTCTCCGCCGACCTGACGGGCCTGGCCGGGCAGACCATCAATTCGCTCGTCGTCAACAACGCGAACACCACGGCCGGCGTCGTGTCCGTCACCGGCACGGGAGCCTCGCAGGCCCTCGCCGTCACCTCCGGAGCCATGCTTTTCACCGCCGTCGGGGCGGTCACGGGCGCTCCCGCGATGGGCGTCACGCTGGGAGGATTCGACGCCGGCATCACCGTCGGCGGGTCCGGCGAGTACGTCATCTTCGTCCAGAACCCCACCTCCGCCTCGGCCGGCGGCGTCGTGACCGCCACCATCGCCTCGCCGCTCGCTTCGGCGGCCGACATCACCAAGTCCGGCCGAGGCACCCTCGTGCTTTCAGGCACGAACACCGCCGGCGGCGGGGCCCGCCGTACGACGGTCAACGAAGGCGTCCTGGAGGTCGCGGACCTCGACAACATCGGCGGCGTCGCCGGCGCCCTGGTCTTTGCCGGTGGCACGCTGCGTCTCGGCGCCGGTTTCACCGACGACGTCTCCCTGCGTACCATCACGTTCCTGACCGGCGGCGGGACGCTGGACACCAACGGCGTCGATCTCGCCTTGGCCGGTCCGCTCGGTTCCGGCACGGGGGCCTTCACCAAGGCCGGTCTCGGCAACCTGACGCTCAACGCCGCGGCCACCTTCACCGGCGGGGCGACGATCTCCGCCGGCACCCTCACGGTCGGAGCTGATGACGCCCTCGGCGTCGGCGGGCCCCTGGCGATCTCCGGCGCCACGCTGGATCTCGGCGGCCGGTCCCTGACGGTGAGCACGCTGACTGCTTCCGGCGCCTCCGTGGCCATCACGGGAACCGGCACCCTCACCGCCGCCCGAGGTTTCTCTTTCAATCAGACCAACGACCTGGCCGTGGCCGCCGTGCTCGCCGGCTCCATGGGGCTGAAAAAGTCGCAGTCTTCCGTGCTCACGTTGACGGGGCTCAGCACCTACGCCGGCGTCACGGAAGTCACGGCCGGAACTTTGGCCTTCGACAGCCTCGCGAACGTCGGCGGCGGCGCCAGCGCGCTCGGCGCGCCTACCACCACGGAGAACGGCATCATCCGGATGGGTCTCACGACCACCGGCGCCGGGCTGCGGTACGTCGGCGCGGGCCACAGCTCCGACCGCATCATCGGCCTGCAAGGCACCACCGGGACCATCTCCCTCTTCGCCAACGGCACCGGCGCGCTGGCCCTCCCTTCGGGCGCGCGTTTCGAGATGGCGGGGAGCAAGACCCTCACGCTGCGCGGCACGTCCGATGCCGCCCTCGTCAATTCCATCGGTGCCCTCTCCGAAGTGGGCGGCGTGATGACCCTCAACAAGACCGACGGCAACACCTGGCTGCTGTCCGCGGCCAACAGCTACACCGGTTCGACCCTGATCGACAACGGCGTGCTCAAGCTGGGCGTCGCCGACGCCTTGCCCGTCGCCACGGCGGTCCGGCTCGGCACGGGCTCCACGGCGGCCACGTTGGACCTCAACGGCTACGACCAGACGATCGGTTCCCTCGTCGTGCAGAGCACCTCCGACTCCGTCACCAACAGCATCGTCATCCCGTCAGGCAAGACCTTGACCATCAACGGGGCGGTCAACCTCGGCATCAACGGGGACAACGTCAACACCAACATCAACGCGACGGGCGGCGGCTCCCTGGTCGTCAACAGCGGCGGCAACAGCTTCAACGTCGGCGCCGCCTCGGGCTCAACCAACGACAGCCGCGTCGACGCCGACTTCAGCGGCCTGGCGAATTTCACGGCCAACCTGGGCGCCGGAACGTTCCGCGTGGGCGACACCAACACCGGCACCGAGCTCAATCCCTCCACTTTCCGGCTGGCGACGAACAACACCGTGACCGCGGCCAGTTTCCGCGTGGGCGACGGCGCCGGCGGTTCCTCCACGCATGTCCTGACCCTGGGCAGCGGCACCAACCAGATCAATGCCGACACCTTCAACGTCGGTTCCGCGGGCGCCGGGCTCCGTTCCGGCGGCAGCGTCCTCTTCGACGCCGCCGACACGACCGGCACCCTGCGGGTGCGTGATTCCGCCGGCACCGGGCGCGCGACGCTCAACGTGATCAACACGTCCGGCAGCACCGCCGGCGACATGGTCTCGACGTTGGACCTTTCCGGCCACGCGGCCGACCTGCTGCTCGGCACCCTGACCATGGCGGCGCGTTCCCAGAACACGGGGAACGCCACCGCCACCCTCAGCTTCGACCACGGGACCTTGGACGTCACCTCCGTCGTGCTGGCGAGCCGTACGGGCGCGGGATCCGGCTCCGCCAACGCGACGCTCAACCTCGGGGACGCGGCGGCTTCCGGCACGCCGGCCGTCACGATCGGTTCCTTGACCATGGCCGTCCACACCAGCACCGGGACCCCGGTGGAGACGGTGACCGCGACCCTGAACGTCACCGGCGGTTCGGCGACGATCGGCACGGGCTCCGGCACCGCGGTGAACATGGCGAACGCCGCCGCCGGCCGGACCGCCACGTCTTCGATCAACGTCACCGGGGGCACGCTGGAAGTGCGGGGCGACGTGGTCCGCACGGGCGGGGCCGGCACGGAAAGCGCCACCCTCGCCTTGAACGGGGGCGTCCTGGACCTCAACGGTTTCGCCGTCGGCGACGCGACCAACGGCATCACCTTCGACGCCCAGGCCGGCACGCTGCGCGATGTCGGCACGCTCAACGGCGCGGGCGGGCTGACCAAGTCCGGGGCGGGCACGCTGACGCTCGAAGGCGCGGCGGCCTACGCGGGCACGACGACGGTCACGGGCGGCACCTTGGTCCTGGCCGGCACCTCGCTGGCTTCGACGGCCGCGACGATCAGCGGCGGCACGAATTCGACCCTCCGCTTCACTTCCGTCGCCGCGATGGGTTCGCTGGCGACCTTGAACGCCGCGTCGGGCGCGACGACGCCGGTCTTCCAGTTCGCCCTCGACGGAGGCGGTACGTTCGACCTCCCGGTCTCCTTCATCGGCAACAGCACGATCACGTCGACGATCCATGTCTCGAACAACGGCAGCGGCACGGACGGCGTCGTCCGCCTCACCGGCAACGGCGGCACGGGTTACGGCAACGCCACCCTGAACGTCACCGGCGCCGACGGCTACTCGCTCTACGTCGCGAACCTCGTCAATTCCGCCGGCGCGCTCGGCACGATGACGTTCAACCCGACGACCGCCGCCCTCGAGCTCGGCAACCTGACCGTCGGCCGCAACACGGGCACCGGGACGTTCGTCCTCGGCGGCACCCATGCCGGCTCCAAGGTCTCGGGCGTCATCTCGGACGGCTCCGGCGCCAGCCTCGGCGGTCTCTCCGCCGTGACGAAATCCGGTGCCGGCACCTGGACGCTCACCGGCGCGAACGCTTACACCGGCGTCACCACGGTCTCGGCGGGTACGCTCGTCGCCGCCGCGGGCGCGCTCGGCGGCACCGCCTCCATCAACGTCACCGGCGGCACCCTGACGGCCGTCGACTTCGGCGCGACCCCGGCGATCACCGTGGGCGCCGCGGGCACGGCGGTGATTTCCGGCGCCGGCCTCACCGCGGGCGCGGTCACCGTCGACAACGTCGCCGACGATGCGCTGCACTTCAGCGCGACGACCGGCACCGTCACGCTCGCCAGCCTCGGCGGCACGGGCAAGGCGCGCTTCGCCAGCAACCTCACCGTCGACACCGTCTCCGGCGGCTCGACCACCGTGGGCGGCGTCGCCACGATCACGACGCACGCCGCGGGCACCTTGAATCTCGCCGGCTCCGCGGCTTCCGTCGGCACGCTCAGCGGCGGCACGATCAACCTCGGCACGACGGCCCTGACGGTCGACGCCGGCACCTTCGGCGGCCTGCTCGCCGGGGCCAACGGTTCCCTCATCAAGGCCACCGCGGGCGTCCTGACGCTCACCGGCGCCAACACCTACGGCGGCGGCACGTCCGTCAACGAAGGTGAGCTCATCATCCAGGACGCCGCGTCCCTCGGCACCGGCGCCGTCGCCGTCGCCGCCGGCGCGACGCTGAACCTCAACAACCTCGGCGTCTCCAACGCCATCTCGGTCGCGACCGGCGGCATCATCACCGGCGGTCCGGATGTCACGGCCGTCTCCACCTCGGGTTCGGCCGCCGTCACCACCGTGCTCACGGGCACGGGCGGCCTCGAGAAGACCGACGGTGGCGAGCTCACGCTGACGACCCCGAACTTCTTCACCGGCGGCATCATCGCCAACGCGGCCGGCGCCGTCATCTCCGCCGCCCACCTGGCCGATGACAGCAGCTCGCTCGGCGCTTCCGCGCTGACCGACCCGACCAAGCTCGTCCTCGGCAACGGCGCGACCCTCGAGTTCACCGGTTCGACCGCGACGACGACCTCCCGCAGCTTCACGGTGAACGGCGCCGCGGCCCTCGCGGTCGACGCCTCCGCCGCGCCGCTGACCTTCAGCTCCGCGTCGGTCATGGCCCTCGATCCGGCCGATGCGACCCCGGAGCTCCGCCTCGTCGCCAACAACATCGGCGTGAACCGCTTCGAGGCCCAGATCTCGGCGGACGACCTCGCCGCCGGTCGCGGCCTCGCCGCGCTGGCCATCGACGGCACGGGCAAGTGGGTCCTCGGCGGCTCCGCCAACCGCTTCAAGGGCGACGTCCGCGTCGACATCGCCGGCGGCGCCACGCTCGGCTTCGAGTCCGGCGCCCTCGGCTCGGGCTCGACCTACGCTTCTTCGGTGATCGAGGTCGCGAACGGCTCCAAGCTCGCCTGGTCGGGCGCGAACACCGACGACATCTCCTCGCGCCTCTCCGTCCCGGCGGGCGCGACCGCCAAGCTCGACCTCGGCGCCAATACGGTGACCTTCGCGGCGACCCCGACCATGGGCGCCGGCGCGTCGCTCGAGAAGGAAGGTTCCGGCACGCTCAAGATCTCCTCGGCCGTCAGCGCGCCGACGCTCAACGTCGCGGTCACGTCCGGCACGCTCGCCGTCAACGGCACCTTGGGCAACGTCACCCTCAGCTCCGGCGCGGTCCTCGGCGGTTCCGGCACGGTCGGCGCCGCCACCGCGGTGGCCGGCTCCACGGTCGGTCCGGGCAACTCGCCCGGCACGCTCTCCGCCACCACCTTGGCGATGTTCGGAGGTTCCAACTTCGAATGGCAGGTCCAGGATGCCACGGACCATGTCGCCGGCTACGACAAGCTCTCGATCAGCGGCAACCTCGACCTCACGGGGGCGAGCGTGAACAACAAGATCAACTTCAAGATCTCGTCCCTGCTCGGTGCCGGCGACGGCAGCACCCTGGGGAATCCGCTGAATTTCGGTCCGCCCAACGGCAACGCTTCGGTCCGCGTCTTCCAGTTCGCGACCGTCGGCGGCGTGCTGCTCAACAGCGGCGAGAACATCAGCGACGTCTTCGAGTTCGACCTCACGGAGTTCACCTACTCCGACGGCAGCGCCTCGAACGCCGGCCTCTGGTCGATCGAGTGGGACGGCAATACGTCGATCACGCTGACCGCGGTCCCCGAGCCTTCGACCTACGGCTTCGGCCTGGGAGCCCTGGCGCTCGCCGCCGCGGCGATCCGCCGACGCAAGCGTCAGGCGAAAGCCTGAGTTAGCGGCAGAGTATTGAGTATGGAGTATCGGGGGAGAGCCTTAGGCAGGGATGCGATGACATCGCCTCCGTTGCATCCTGGTAGGGTCAGCACTGCGTGCTGACCTAGGGAGACGGCCGCCGCAGGGCGGCCGAGGGTAGGGGCGTGGCTACGCCGCGCCCTCCGCAGAGGAGGGCACGATGAATCGTGCCCCTACCTTTGCGTTCACCCTGCGGCGAACGCGGCCAACAAAAAAGCCGCCCGGGTGGGCGGCTTGGGGAGGACAGCACGTGGTGCTGTCCCTGCCTGTTAAAACGCGCGACGGAGGCTGATCGCGCCGGAGACGTCCGGAGATTCGCCGAAGCCGGCGGCATGGACCGTGAAGGAGAGCGTGGTCTGCGCGTCCATCAGGTAGTCGAGGTCGAGGCCGAAGCGGGCCTGGTCGCGGACCGGGTCGGACGTAGGCAGAGCGAGGACGAGCAGGCTCGTGGTGTCGGTCGCGCTGATGGCCGCCATGTCGTGGTCGAACCGGCGGATCCACTCGGCCGAGACGCGGGCGCGGAACTTCTCGCCGAAGGAGCGGGTGGCGGCGAGGCCCAGCCGGCCTTCCTTGGCCGTCTGCTCCATGCCGTCGAAGCTGGCCGGGTTGGTCCCGTTGGTCTCCTGGTAGCCGTCGGAGCGCGCGCGGGAATGTCCGTAGGACGCGTAGGCCTTGAGGTCGGTCGCATAGGCCCGCGTCAGCACGGGGGTGTCGTAGCGCACGCGGAAGGAACTGCTCTTCACGTCGGTGCGTCCTTGCGAGTATTGGACGCCGCCGCCCGTCACGTAGCCGCGGTTCGTCTGGTTGTCCCAGTCTCCGGAGGAGAGCAGGACGGAGAGGATGCCGCCGTCCGCCTGCAGGAAGTCGATCTCGCCGACGAGATACTGTCCGGAGGTGCGGGAGCGGCCGTCGTTGAGCAGCTGCTGATCCTGCAGGCCGTAGCCGGCGCCAAGCCCGACGAGCACGTTGGACCAAGGCGTGAAGGTGGCGCCGGCCTCGCCCGAGCGGGTGAGCACATCGCGGGTGCGCGAGCTGCCCGCCACGTCGCCCGTGACCCAGTAGGAGCGGCCGCGGCCGAGTTCGCCCAGAGGACGATGGTGCGCGCCTTCGAGGAAGGTGCGGGTCAGGCCGAGGGTGTTCGAGAGCACCGACTGTACGCCGGCCACGGAGCCGAGCCAATCGGTGGCGTCGAGCATGACGCCGGTGCTGTAGAGGAAGGCGTGGTAATCGCCGGTGGCGGTCTCGCTCGTGCCGACGATGGCGGAGCCGTCGGCGGAGATGCCCTTGGCGACGGCGTAGCCGCCGCCCAGCGTACCGATGTCGGTCATGCCGTCGGCCTGCGTCCAGCGGAAGGCGCGCAGGTTACCGCCGTCGTCGGATTCGCCGGCGACCACGCTGCCGTCGCCGGAGACCGCATTGGCGATGGAGAAACTTCCGCCGAGGGTGCCGAGGCTCACCATGCCGCCCGACTGGGTCCACCGGAAGGCTTGGTTGCCGGAGCCGTTGTTGCTGGTGCCGACGATCACGGAGCCGTCGGTCGAAGCCGCGCGCGCCGTGGAGTAGCTGCCGCCGAGGGTGCCGAGGTTGGTCATCCCGCCGGCCTGGGTCCATCGGAAGGCGGCGGTGTAGGAGCCGTTATGGCTTTCGCCGACGATGACTGAGCCATCGGGCGAGACGCCGAAACCCTCCGAAGATCCGCCCCCGAGATGGCCGAGGTCGATCATCCCGCCCGACTGGGTCCAGCGGAAGGCGCGGTAAGCCGAGCCGTTGTTGCTGGTACCGACGATCACGGAGCCGTCGCGGCAGACGCCCGCCGCGTAGGAGTCGGGACCACCGAGGGTGCCGAGGCTCACCATGCCGCCGGCCTGGGTCCACCGGAAGGCCAGTATGTTCGAGCCATCGCTGGTGTAGCCGACGATGACCGAGCCGTCGAAGGACACCGCCCTCGCGGAAGAGAAGAAGCCGCCGAGGGAGCCGAGGCTCGTCATCCCGCCGGCATCGGTCCAGCGATAGCCGAGGGAGGTTGAGAGGGCGTCGTAGCTTTCGCCGACGACCACCTGACCGTTGCCGGAGATGGCGTCGGCGTCGGAGTAGTTACCGCCGAGGTGGCCGAGGTCGGCGGGAGGCGGAGTCGCCAACGCGGTCAGGGTCGAACCAGTGGCGGCGGCGATGAGGGCGAGGCGGGGGAGGGCTTTCATGGGGATAGGATCAATATGAAATGTCAGGCGCGTGGGGCAATCCATTAACCCCTCTCAGGGTTGCTGGGTTTCGAAGAGATGGACGGGTTCCCCGGGTCCCGGGCGCAGGAGGTTCCGGCCCGGGGCGAAGGCCAGCCGGCGATCATCGGCCCGCGGATTATAGTAAAACCGGAACGCCACCCGTCCTGGCCCGGCCTCGATGCGCCCGTGGATCTTGGCGTAGTGAGCGGAGATGATTTTTCCCGAGGCATCACGCTGGGTGCGCACTCGCAGGAAGGATCCCATGGAGTCAGACGCCGTCGCCATGTCCGTCAGCGTGTCAAAGCGGATTTCTTGCTCGGCAAGGTATCCGTCGGCGGGTGCCGAGGCCGGCATCTTCAGCAGGCAGTAAGGCCAGAAGCCAGGTGAAGACACGATGCCGTCGCCGGGGCGGGGAAAGGACAACCGCAGGCTTCCTTCGAATCTTCCATAGGTTTCGGACCACTCCTCTTCATCCATCCGCCTGCCTTCCGGAGTCTTGCGCAACCTCGCCAAAGCTTCGGCTGATTCGGTCCAGCCCGTCTGCTTGAAGCTCAGGTGAAAGCGGAAGTCCGCGGACTGCCCCTTGCCCCATGGGGCGACGGCATCGCCCCTGGCGGCGTCGAAGCCGATCCAACGATCGGCCGGGAGTCGGGTGAGCCGGACTTCCCGGTAATGCAACGAGACCAGTTCGGTTACGCGCGGCATGGTGAATTGTGTCGTGGTGGTTAGGCTCGGACGGCCTAAGCCATGGCGTTGGTCGGCGTCGATCGCGTGGTGGCCGTCCAGCCTCGCCTGCACGCGGCTCAGGATCATCCGTTCCCCGGCATCGAATAGATACGTTCCGCCCGCGTCGGTCAGGCCGCTGCGGGAAATCACGCCGGCAAGCCGAGGGTCATCGGGGGGCGTGAGCACGACCTCCACCATGGCGCCCTGAAGTCCCCAGCCGTCTTCATCCAGCAGGATCACTCTGCGTTCCTCGGCCAGGCAGGCGATGGAGAGGGACGCCGTGATGAGGAAGAACGGTCTCATCGTAGGCCACCTCGGCTGATCATCATGGTGAACAGCGGGTATACGTAGGGTAGGGCGACGTTCTTGTAGTCGCTGTGCAGCCAGCGACCCTGCGTCAAAGGAGAGCGATGGCCTTCGGCGGGCCAGCCGGCGTGCGACAGCCGGCCTTGGGCTTCCAAGTCATAGTTCGACGCCATGCCGGGTCCGTTCATCGTCGGCAGGGGCGTCGAACCGGCGGCCGGGCTCAGCGCCGGCAGGCCCCGTGCGAGCAGGTCGTAGCGCACCTTGGGCGCGTCGACGAGCGGAGAAGCGGGGCTGGTCTCTGGCGCATGCAGCGCCCGTCGTTCGAAGGGAAAGAAGAAGGGGTCCTTCAGCAGTTGCTCGTCCTTGATCAAGGCCGCCGTGGCCGGAGGCAGCAGTTCGAAGCGTCCGCCCAGCATCCGATCCGGACCGCTGGGCCGGAAGCGGCCACGCCAGGCGGCGTTGAAGCCCCAGCCGCCTTGGGTCCGCGCCATCGCCGCCGACCCCAGCGAGCGCGTCCAGCCGACGCCTTTGAGCAGTTCCTGCGTCTTCCAGACGCCATAATCGATCGCCCGTCCGGCCCAGAGCGCGGCGAGCACCGAGGCGTCGGTCAAGTACGGCGGACAGTTCGTCACGTCTTCGCCGGCCGAATAGCAGTTGAGCACGTCGTCCAGATGCCGGATGCGGGCGAAGCAGTTGGGCCATGCGTAGCCGTGCCGCTGTCTTCCGGAGGCTTGCAACTTCGACCAATCCGCGGCGTAGAGCCTGCGAGGGTAAGGCCGCCAGGCCGCTTCCGTCATGTCGGCGGCATGCGCCGCCGTCGCGGCTTCGCCGGCGATGGCTTCAAGCGGCAAGGCGGCGTTGAGCATGAAGTAGTGCGCGGGAGTGAAGCCGGCCTGGACAGCTTGGCAGGCCACGATGTTGCCGAGGCTGTGGGCGATCAGCGTCGTCCGTCCCGGATCCACGAAGCGGAGGGCGGCCGGCAACGCGTCGCCGGCCAGGAAGGCCTGAAAGACGGCTTCATGGTAATCCAATCCAGTGTCGCCGTGCCAGGTGACTCCGACGAAGCGCGCCTTGCTGCCGAGCGCGCGCAGGCGTTTGAAAGTTTCGGCGTGCCAGCCGCGGGCCGCCTGACCCGAGACGTTGTAGCCGTGGATCATCACGATCCAAGCCCGTCCGTTTTCGAGGTCCGGCAGCACCGGGGGATCGAAGACGAACGATGGCCGAGGGGGGGACTGGGAGGGAAGGGGCTTGCCGGCGAAGGTCGAGGCGAGCCGGGTGAGGTCGACCTGACGATACATCGATTCGACTGGGCCGACCTGGAGCGGCATCTCGAGGCCGACGATCAGTTCGCCCTCCTTGCAGATCTCAAGCCGGAGAGGCTTGCGCGTGGCCCGTGCTCCTTCCAGGAGCACGACTCCGTGGCCCGCCGCCGCCACGTGTTCAAGGAAACTTCGGGGGAGATCGAGACACCCTTGCTCATCCGGTCTCAGGATCTCCGCCGAATCCCTGGCGCCGTCGAGCGACGGACCGAAGACGGCCAAGGCGGGGTTGCGATGCAAGGCTCCGACCGTGGCCCGGGTGAGACCGGTCACGACCGCCTGGACCGCCCGGTCATCGTTGCGGAGGCGATAGCTGAAGCCGTCTTCCGGCCGCAGGCGACGGACGACGGAGCCGATGGCCAGGTTAAGCGGGATGAAGTCGACCAAGTCACGTAGCCCGTCGATCCCCGGCCGGGCATGGTCGGCCTCCGCTGACGACAAGCCAGGGCGGTCCGACTTCTCCTGCCATTCGCCGTGGTCATCGTCGTCATTGATCCAATGCCTGAGCGGCCGCCCTGACGGCGGTCTCTCGCCCGAGGCGATGATGCCGTCGCGGTCTTCGTCCGTTTCCAGCCCGGCTGGCAGCACCATGAAGTCGCCGATCGCGTAGCGCAGTCCGGTCGCGACCGGCGTCACCGAGAATGACAAGGGCTGGCTTACGTCTTCGGTCGTCAGCGAGAGGGCTAGCGCCGCGAAGCTTCGCTCGGTCCGGACCTCCGCCGGCGTCGGCCATTCGCCGATGACCTTGCCGTCCGCCTTGGTGATGCGGACGACGTAATGTTGGCGGAGATCCAAGGGGTTGTGCCCGATCAGATGGCGCCAAGCCAGGACATACTCACCGGCGGGAAGGCTGGTCATCCGTAACTCCGCGGCCAAATCCGGCATGTTTCCGTCGAGGTAGTAATAGCGTAGGCTCTGCACTCCGCCCGAGGTCGTCGGGCGGCGGTACGGCGGGAGCGTCCATGCGGATTGCCGGATGGCCTCCCGACGTAGGGTCAGCTTGACCTCCTCAGTAAGCCCGGGATCGGCTTCCGTCGCCCGCGGATGATCTCGCGGGTCGCAAGGATCGGTGCCGTGGACGAGTTCGCTCAGGTCGTCCCACCCGTCGCCGTCGGTATCCCGAAGGCTCTCGTCAGTCCCCAGCTGGAGCTCGAGTCCGTCGTCGAGACCATCGCCGTCGGTGTCGCCGAGTTCCGGAGCGGCGATGACCTGGCCGGCTTGAAAGGCGGCGGAGGCAGGGTCGGCCGAGACGGAGAGCAGCCCGAGTCCCAGCAGGAGCAAGCAAAGTTCACGCATGATAGCACCGGATTGGCCCGACGATTCGGACAAAACAACCCGCGACGCCTGAGGTCTTTATGATGAAAGGAAAAGTCGGCCCGCGGGTGGGCCCAAGGCGTTATGTCCGCGAACCATCGAATAAAGGCGGGGGAAAGCGGCGGGGTCGGTTGACCCGGAAACCCGGCGGCTTACATAGTGTCGGTATGCGTATGCCCCGACGCGTCCCACTCCTCGCCGCCCTCTGCCTGGGCGTGGCCCCGTTGTGCGCGCAGATCGGGGACAAGGCCGGTGAGCCGCAGGTGCCGATCGTGCCGGCAAACCTCATCCCGCCTTCGCCGCCGCTCTCCGCCGAGGAGGCGCTCCGCAGCTTCAAGGTCGCGCCGGGCTACCGCATCGAACTCGTCGCCGAGGCTCCGCTCGTCCGCCACCCGACGGTCCTGCAGTTCGCGCCCGACGGCCGCCTCTGGGTCGTCGAGATGACGGGCTACATGGAAGACTTCGACGGCACGACCGAGGCCCAGGCCAAGGGTTCGGTGGTCGTGCTCAGCGACACCGACGGCGACGGGCGCATGGATAAGCGCACGGTCTTCCTCGATAACATCATTTTACCGCGCGCGCTGGTGCTCCACCGCGACGGCGCTCTCGTCGGCGCCCCGCCTCATCTGTGGTTCTGCCGCGATACCGACGGCGACGGCAAGGCCGACGAAAAGACCGAGGTCGCGACCGATTTCGGCGTGCGCGTCGATCCCTCCCGCCCGCAGCTCGCCAATCCCGAACGCGCCCCGAACGCGCTGCTCTGGGGCCATGATGGCTGGCTCTACGCCGGCGCCTATACGGCCCGCTTCAAGTTCACCGACGGCAAATGGGTCCGCGAGAACAGCACCTTCCGCGGCCAGTGGGGCCTCGGGCAGGACGACTACGGCCGCCTGTATTCCAACAACAACAGCGACCTCCTGCGCGTCGACGTGGTCAATTCGTCCTACCTGCTGCGCAACCCGCACCTGGGACGTAACACCGGCCTCAACACCAAGGCCGCCGTCGAGCAGACCGTCTGGCCCGCCCGCGTGAACCCAGGGATCAACCGCGGCTACCGCCCGGAGATGCTTCGCGACTTCAAGCTCAAGGAATGCACCGCCGCCTGCGGACCTTGGGTCTATCGCTCCGACCTCTTCCCGGCCGACGCCTACGGCAACGCGTTCATCTGCGAGCCCGCCGGCAATCTCGTGAAGCGTCTCGTGCTCAATCCCGAGAAGGGCCTCGTCAAGGGGAAGGCTTTCTACGATCAGCAGGAGTTCGTCGCCTCGACCGACGAGCGTTTCCGTCCGGTCAACGCGCTCACCGGACCCGAAGGCGCCCTGTATCTCGTGGACATGCATCATGGCGTGATCCAGCACCGCATCTCGCTGACGTCCTACCTACGCAAGCAGGGCGAGGACCGTGGGCTCATCGCCCCGCTGCACCTCGGCCGCCTCTGGCGCGTCGTCCCGGAGGGACATAAGACCGCGGGGCTGAAGGGACTCGCCGGTCTCAAGCCTGCCGAGCTCATCGCCGAACTCGGTAGCGGTAACGAATGGCGCCGCGAGACCGCCCAGCGTCTGCTCATCGAAAGCGGCGACAAATCCCTCGCCGCCGCTCTCACCGCTTTCGGACGCGAGACCTCCTCGCCGATGGGCCGCGTGCATGCGATGTGGACCCAGCATGGCCTCGGCGTCGCCGACTGGACGTTCGTTTCCGCCGGCCTGGCCGACGCCGATCCACGCGTGCGTGCGGCCGCCTTACGTGTTTCGGAAAGCCTCGTGGCCGGGCCGCAGCGCACCGAGGTCATCGCTCGCTGGACCGAAATGGCCGCGAAAGAGACCGTTCCGGAAGTGCAGGTTCAGCTCGCCCTGACCATGGGCGAGGCTAAGGACCTGACCGTGGACCTTGCGGCCGCCGCGCTTGCCCAGCGCGCCGCCGAGCACATCGCCATCCAGGACGCCTTCATCAGCGGCCTCGCCGGACGTGAGCTCGAAGTCTTCGCCGCCGTGCTCAAGCAGCCCGCCGCCTATTCGAAGACCCTGCCGGCGGCGCTCCTCCGCTGCGTTTTTGCCGAGCGCAAGCCCGCGCGCGTGGCCCAGGCCCTCGCCATCATCGGCGGGCTCCCGCTGCGTTCTCAGCAGGTCACGCTCCTCGGCTCACTGGCCACGCACCCGACCGTCACGGCCAAGCGTCCGATCAAGCTGGACGCCGAGCCGCCCGCTTTGGCCAAGCTTTCCAAGAGCAAGGACGCCGCGATGCTCAAGGCGCTCGCCTGGTTCAAGAGCACCGTCGTCTGGCCGGGTAAGCCGGGCGTGGTCGTGCCGACAACCCAGGCGCTCACCAACGAAGAGCAGGCGCTCTTTGATAATGGACGGCAGACTTTCGCCGGCCTGTGCGCCGCTTGCCATCAACCGACCGGCAAGGGTCTCGAAGGCCTAGCACCGCCGCTCGCTGAATCCGAGTGGGTGCTCGGTGAACCGGACCGCATCGTGAAGGTCGTCATGCACGGCCTGCGCGGCCCGATCAAGGTGAAGGGAATGACTTACAGCTACGATATGCCTGCCGCGGGCTTCCTTAGCGACGAACAGATCGCCGGCGTGCTCACGTATATCCGTCGCGAATGGGACCACGAGGCCTCGCCCGTGTCCGTCGACCTCGTGAAGAAGATCCGTGAGGAAAACAAAGGCCGGACGGATGCGTGGACGGAGCCGGAACTCACGAAGAAGTAGAGGACTGAATGGAGGCCTGCGTTGAGGACTGAGTAGAGGACTGAGTAGAGGTCTGCGTTGAGGGCTGAATGGAGGGCTGAATGGATAAGTCCAATCACCCGAAATACATAGAGGGCTGAATCGACGACAGATGACTGCGTCGATGACGGAATGGAAAGGACGGATGCGTGGACGGAGCCGGAGTTGGGGAAGAAGTGAGAGTAGAGGACTGAATGGAGGCCTGCGTTGAGGACTGAATTGAGGGCTGCATGGATAAGTCCCGCTGACCATCCAAGTCGGTGGCGCCACCCGCCACCTGAGAATGCCCGCAGCCAACTATCCGGTTTCCGGTCTCCCTTTGGATTCGGTTGGATTCCAGCCGCTTACCGCCAACCGCTAACCGCCGATACCTACTCTTCAGATTTCCTCACTCCGCGAAGCCGTGTTCCTTGAGCATCCGGGCGACGGCTTGGGGCAGGGCGGGGCGGAGGGCGGTGGGGACGGCCTTCTGGGCTTCGACGGTGCAATGCAGGTAGCCGAGCTTGCGCTCGGCGTCGGCGTCACGGCCGGCGGCTTCCAGCCAGCGCTGCAGCACCGCGGCGGCGCGCGCCCATTCGGGCCAGTCGCTGTCGGCGCCATCGGCGGCCTCGACAAGCGCGCACAGGGCGCAGTCGGCGAGGAAGCGTTCGACCGCGGCGGCGTCTTCCGCGCCGACGGCTGCGATGAGCTTCTCGCGTTCGCGCGCTTCCATCGTCAGGTCTTGTAACCGAGCACCGGGCGCAGCCAGCGTTCGGCCTGCTCGATCGTCCAGCCTTTGCGGGCGGCGTAATCCTCGACCTGGTCGCGGCCGACATTATCGACGTCGAAGTAGATCGACTGCGGGTTGCCGAAGTAGAGTCCGGACACCGAGGCGGCCGGGTTCATGGCGAAGGATTCGGTGAGCGTGCAGCCGAGGCGGTTGGCGTCCAGCAGGCGCCAGAGTTCTTCCTTCTCGGTATGCTCTGGGCAGGCCGGGTAGCCGGCGGCGGGACGACGGCCGGCGTATTTCTCATCGACGAGTTCTTCGACGGTGAGGGCTTCGTCCGGGGCGTAGCCCCAGAGCTCCTTGCGGACCTCGCGGTGCAGCCACTCGGCGCAGCCTTCGGCGAGGCGGTCGGCGAGGGCCTGGACGAGGATCTGGCGGAAAGGATCCTTGGACTTGAAGGAGGCGGCGTAGTCTTCGATTTCCTGACCGGCGGTCACGGCGAAGGCGCCGAGATGGTCTCCCTTCTCGGCCGAGACGAGATCGGCCAGCGAACGGCAGGTGTCGACCTTCGGGCGTTGACGCTGGTCGCGGAGGAAGTGGAAGCGGCCGATCTTCTTGGATTGGGCTTCGTCGCCGTAGACCTCGACGTCATCACCGACGCGGCGGGCGGCCCAGAGGCCGGCGACGCCTCGGAGGTGGGCCCGGTCGTGGCGGATGATGTCGTCGAGCGCGACGCGGGCCTCGTCGAAGAGCTTGCGCGACTCGACGCCATACTTGGGGGACTTGAAGATCCGCGGGAAGGTGCCCTTCAGCGACCAGGTCACGAAGAACGGCGTCCAGTCGATGATCTCGGCCACCGCGGCCGGGTCGATGCGTTCGAAGAGCGTCACGCCCGGCTTGCGCGGGGCGGGTTGCACCGGGGCGGTCGTGATGAGCGGACGGCGGCGGGCCTCGGCCAGCGGGATGACCACGGCGGGCTGCTGTTTCTCGTAGGCCTCGCGCATCTCGGCCTGTTCGGCGCGGAGTTCGCCGATCACGCCTTCGCGCTTGGCCGGGTTGAGCAGGTCGCTGCAGACCGTGGTGACGAGGGAGGCGTCGCCGACGTGCACCATCGGGCCGTCGTAGTGCTCGGCGAGCTTGATCGCCGTGTGTTCGCGGGAGGTCGTGGCGCCGCCGATGAGCAGCGGGGTGCTGATGCCGGCGCGCTTGAGCTCGCGGGCGACGTTCACCATCTCGTCGAGCGAAGGCGTGATCAGGCCGGAGAGGCCGATGAAGTCAGGCTTCAGCCGCTGGGCCTCGGAGACGATCCGCTCGGTCGGGGTCATCACGCCGAGGTCGGTGACCGCGTAGTTGTTGCAGGCCAGGACGACGCCGACGATGTTCTTGCCGATGTCGTGGACGTCGCCGCGGACGGTCGCGATGAGGAACGAGCCCTGGGTGGAGCCGCCGACCTTCTCGGCGGCCATGAACGGCTCGAGGTGGGCGACCGCGGTCTTCATGACCTTGGCCGACTTCACCACCTGGGGGAGGAACATCTTGCCCTCGCCGAAGAGCCGGCCGACGACGCGCATGCCTTCCATCAGCGGGCCTTCGATGACGAGCAGCGGGCGGCCCAGCTTCACGCGGGCCTCTTCGGTGTCGGCGACGACGTGTTCGTCGAGGCCCTTGACCAGGGCGTGGGAGAGGCGGGCGTCGACGTCGAGCTTGCGCCACTCGTTCTTCTTGGAGTTATCGACCTCCGTCTTGCTTCCGGCGAAGCGCGGGGCGGCCTCCAGGAGGCGTTCGGTGGCGTCTTCGCGGCGGCAGAGGACGAGGTCTTCGACGAGCTCACGGAGCTCCGGATCGATCTCGGTGTAGACCTCCAGCATGCCCGCGTTGACGATCGCCATGTCGAGGCCGGCCTTGATCCCGTGGTAGAGGAAGACCGAGTGGATGGCCTCGCGGACCTTGTTGTTGCCTGCGAAGGCGAACGAGACGTTGGACAGGCCGCCCGAGGTGCGGGCGCCGGGGCAGCGGCGTTTGATCTCCGCGACGGCCTCGATGTAGTCGAGCGCGTAGCGGTCATGCTCCTTCATGCCCGTGCCGACCGTGAGGATGTTCGGGTCGAAGATGATGTCCTGCGGGTCGACGCCGGCTTCCTGGGTGAGGATCTCGTAGCCGCGCACGCAGATGCGGACCTTGTCCGCGAAGGAGGCGGCCTGGCCCTTCTCGTCGAAGGCCATGACGATCATCGCGGCGCCGTAGCGGCGGCAGAGGCGGGCGCGGCGGACGAACTCCTCGTGGCCTTCCTTGAGCGAGATCGAGTTCACGATGGCCTTGCCCTGCACGCAGCGCAGGCCGGCCTCGATGATGTCGAAGTTCGACGAATCGATCATGAACGGCACCCGGGCGATGTCCGGCTCGGTCGCCGCCATGTTCAGGAACTTCGTCATCGCCGCGACGCCGTCGAGCAGGCCCGCGTCGAAGTTGATGTCGATGACCGTGGCGCCGGCTTCGATCTGCTGCTTCGCCACGCCGAGGGCGGCGCGGTAGTCGCTCTTCTCGATGTGGCCCTTGAAGATCCTCGAGCCGGCGACGTTGGTGCGCTCGCCGACGTTCACGAAGGTGCCGGGTCCGCCGATGATGTTCAGCGGCTCGAGGCCGGAGAGCTTGAGGGCCCGCGGGACTTCGCCGGGGACGCGGGGCGGGTATTTCTCGGTACGGCGGCGGATGGCGGCGATGTGGCCGGGCGTGGTGCCGCAGCAGCCGCCGAGGATGTTGACCAGGCCGTCGCGGGCGAAGGTCTCCAGGATGGCCGCGGTGTCTTCGGGGCCTTCGGGGAAGCCCGTCGGGGAAAGCGGATTCGGCAGGCCGGCGTTCGGATAGCAGGAGACGTAGATGTCGGCCTTCTTCGCCAGCTCGGCGATGTGGGGGCGCATCTGCTCGCCGCCGAGGGCGCAGTTCATGCCGATGCTGATCGGCTGGGCGTGGCGGACGGAATTCCAGAAGGCCTCGGTCGTCTGGCCCGTGAGCGTACGGCCGGAGGCGTCGGTGATCGTGCCGGAGATCATCACCGGCAGGCGGAAGCCGCGGGCCTCGAAGGCCTCGTCGATCGCGAAGAGCGCCGCTTTGAGGACGAGCGTGTCGAAGACCGTCTCGCAGAGGAGGAGGTCCGCGCCGGCGTCGATCAGGGCGTCGACCTGCTCGCGGTAGGCGTCGCGCACCTGGACGAACGTCACGTCACGCTTGGCGGAGTCGTTGACGTCGCGGGACATCGACAACGTCTTGTTCGTCGGGCCGATGGCGCCGGCGACGAAGGCGTCCTTGCCGGGGTTGGCGGCCTTGAAGGCGTCGACGGCCTCGCGGGCGACCTTGACCGCCGCGGTGTTCAGCTCGCGGATGAGGTGCGTCATCGCGTAGTCTTCCATCGCGATGGACGTGCCGTTGAAGGTGTTGGTCTCGAGGATGTCGGCGCCGGCGTCGAGGTAGGCGCGGTGGATGTCGCGGACGACGGACGGCTTCGTGATGACGAGGA